>ONHH01000025.1 GCA_900317575.1 uncultured Bacillota bacterium
ATTAAATTGGTGTATAGAACTTGTTAAGAGTTTCAAACTACTCCATGAAAGAGGATATTCATATCAAGATTTAAATGATGGATCATTCTTCTTTGAACCTGATACTGGTAGTATTCTTATCTGCGATAATGATAATATTACAGCTGATAAGTATAATTTAGGAATTTTGGGTAAGATGAGATATATGGCTCCAGAAATAGTTAGAGGAGATATTGATAAGTATACTAAAGATAGACAAATGCCAGATATGCATTCAGATCGCTTTAGTTTAGCTATTATATTATTTCTCGCTTTATGTTTAGGAAATCCATTTGAAGGAGAATGTTTAAAGAAATATATTATTATTGATGAAAAAGCAGAATATGAAATGTTTGGCTCTAAGCCTATATATATCTTTAATGAATCAAATCCATCAAATCGTCCTATTAGAGGCTATCATACAGCTGTTCTTAATAGATATCCATATCTACCTTCATATATTAAAGATTGTTTCCATAAAACATTTGTGGATGGTCTAATTGATAGGGAAAATGGTAGAACTACAGAACTTGAGTGGATTAAGGCTCTATGTAGGTTTAGAGATGAATTAATAACATGTTCTTGTGGTAAAGAATATATCTATGGATTCAGTGAAAAGAAACATAATGAGAAATGTCCATATTGTAATACATTAACTAAGAAATTTTGCTATCTAAATATTGGTAAAAATAGAATTTTACTTGAACCAAATAAAAAGCTTTATGAGAATCATATAGATAAATATTCAGCCAATTATAATAATGAAGTAGGAAAAGTAATAGTAAATAAGAATAATCCATCATTATGGGGAATAAAATTAAATCTAAATAATGATGTTTTAATAAAAGATAATAAAGGAATTGAAAAGGAAATTGTAAGAGATGGAGTTATTCCAATTATTAATAAATTAAAAATCAAATTTAGCGATAATTTAATTGCAGAAATAATATGTGAGAATTAAGGAAATAATATGGCAGATAAAGAAATATATATAGAAATAATAAATGACCTTGGAAAGGATTATACATTCTTTATTGAAAACTATGCAGAAGAAGAAATGCTAGAAAATCGAATTGTATTTGTCTTATCTAACCAAAATCAATTAGAAATGATTATTGATCATAAATATAATGAAATAGTATGTATATCTAAATTCATTCCAAGTAATGATAAAGAATTAAAAAAAGAATTTGTCGATGATTTATTAGATGAAGTAAATAATAGTTTAATGCCATTTGATACCTTAGATATATCAGATGAGCATAATGGTTTAGAATTAATCAAATATATATCAATTGATGAATATCAATTAAATGATATTTTAAATCTATTAAATTATTTGGATAATCCAAATAAAGAATTAAAAAGACTAATGTTTATAAGAAATATATAGGGAGGAATTTTAAAATGATAGATAGAGTATTAGGTGAAGGAATTAAAAAACAAGAATTAAATTTAATCTTTGTAATTGATAATAGTGGTTCAATGGATGGAGAAAAGATCGGAGCAGTTAATAACGCAATACGCGATGTAATTAGTATCATGCCAGAAATTCAAGAAGATACTAGTGATGCAGAAATTAAGATTAGTGCTCTAACATTCAGTGATGATTGTAAATGGGTTTATAATGAGCCAAAATCAGTTGATGAATTTAAATGGAATGATGTAAGAGTAGATGGTGGAACAGATTATTCTAAATGCTATGATGAATTATCTAAGTTTTTATGTAAGAAAGAGAATGGTGGTATGATGCCAGACATTGGAGGTGTTGCGCCAATAATCATTCTTATGAGTGATGGTATGCCAACTAGTCCTGATTGGGAAGATCATCTAAATAATTTAAAGAAAAAGGGATGGTATAAAGTAGCACTTAAATATGCATTAGCTATTGAAATAGATACTAAAGAAGCAATGGATGTCTTATCTAAATTCACAGGAAATCCTGAAACAGTATTAAAGATTTATTCAGCAGAAGCATTAAGAAAAGTAATTAAGGTTATCGCAATCACTGCTAGTAAGGTTAAATCTTCATCATCTCAAATGAGTAATAACGCAATAATATCTAAAGAAGAGGAAGCTAGACAAGAAATAAATAAAGGTTTAGAAGAAATAAATGATGTGGAGTGGTAATATGAATGATCGAATTGCTAAAGAAAAATTAAATATCTTTCTTCTTGTAGATTCTTCTAAGTCAATGCAAGGCAATCGTATTAAACAAGTTGATCAAGCAATCTTAGATATTAAAAATTATTTAGAAGATCTACAAGTAGAAAATACTAATGTTGATTTCTATCTTACTATTATTACCTTTGATAACTACGCATCATTATATCAGAATAAAGAAACAATAAATATTGATGATTTAAAATATGATGGTATTAAATGTGGAGGATATTCTAATTTA
>ONHH01000110.1 GCA_900317575.1 uncultured Bacillota bacterium
TCTCTATTCTTACCGCCTTTTGGTCTTCCCATAATTTCACCTCCAATAAATATTATAACAAAATAAAAATGTTAGTAGACTTTTTTTGTGTCTACTAACATTTTATCATTTCAATTAGGAGATTCTTTTTTATTCTGTTTTTAATTCATCAATCTTTTTAACAATAAAATCAATTGTTTCTTTGATTGTATTTTCATCAAATGGAGATTTTAGATTAACTAATTCTAATGTCTTAAGATAACCTTGTTTACCAGCTATTTGACATAATTTATAATAATCTTTCCATGTTTCTTCATGATTAATAGTTTCTCTTTGATAGAATTGGAAAGCACAGATTTGACTTAATGCGTAATCAATATAATAGAATGGATATAAGAAGATGTGTTGTTTTTGCATCCAGAATCCACCTTCATTTAAGAATTTACAATCATCATAATCACGCCAAGGAAGGAAGATCTTTTCAATATCATGCCACATAGCTCTTAATTCATTAGGAGTTGCGTTAGGGTTTTGATAAACTCTAGTTTGGAATTCATCTACTGCACATAGATATGGAATGGTAGTTAAAGCAGTTGTTAAATGATAATAACGATATTTATCAGCTTTTTCTTCAAAGAATTTTTCCATATATGGATATGCAAAATGTTCCATAGACATTGAATGAATTTCCGCAATATCACTAGTCATCTTGTTTTGAGCATAGATGTCTTTTTCTCCTCTAAAACCAGTGTATGCCGCAAACGCATGACCTGCTTCATGAGTTAGAACATCAACATCAGCACTAGTTCCATTGAAATTAGAGAAGATAAATGGTGCTTTATATTTAGGAAGATCAGCACAGAAACCCCCACCTGCTTTATTAGGTTTAGTTTCTAAATCAAAGAATTGATTTTCTTTCATAAATGTAAAGAATTCACCAGTTTCTTTACTCATTTCATTATACATTTGATTTGCTTTTTCAACTAATTCTTCAGTTGTTCCAATTGGAACTATTGCTCCTTCAGGGAAGAATAATGATTCATCATAAAAATATAAATGATCTAGACCAAGACGTTTTCTTTGTTCATCAAATTGTTTAGTACATTCTGGAACAATATATTTAATAACGGCATCTTTAAATTTCTTTAAATCTTCGCGGTTATAATCAAAGATTGATCTTTGATCATATACTAGTGATTGATAATCAGGATATTTTAATTTTTTGGCAATCTTACATCTAATTTGCACTAATTTATGATAAATATCATCTAATTTAGGACTAATAGATTCATATAAATCACTCCAGGCTTTTAAAGCCTTTTTTCTTACATCACGGTCAGGATTTTGCATTTCCTTTAATAGACCATAGAAATTAAGACTTTGTCCATTAAAATCAGTCTTTGCTTGAGCAACTATTTTAGAATATTCCATTTCTAACATTGATGATTTAATAGTTGGAAGAATAATGGATTTCTTTGCATTCTTAATTTCAATTTCTGCTTCTTTAACATCTAATTCATAACCATTCTTAATATAATCATCTTTAAATTTTGAATTAACAAAATCTTTAGATATTTTCTTAAAGAAGCCTGATAATTTAGCAAGAGCTGAATTATAATATTTTACTTCTTTATCATAGAATTCATTAGCTGTATCAATGGAATTCATGATATTTGCGTAAGTAATAGTAGTCATTTGATCATTAGTATATTCATCTATTTGATCCATAATTTTTTTACTTTCTTCATAACTATTAGCATTCTTAAACTTTTTATTTAGTTCAAGCATATGTTTTTTAAATTCTTTTAGATTGACTCTTTCATATTTAATTTCATTAAATTTCATAATACTACTCCTTTTGTATATATTATATACCTATTTTTGATTAATTAATAGAATATCACATTATTAATTTTGTGTAAAAATTGTAATAATCATTTCAAAATAATTAATAAATAGACACCTTTTTACATAAATAATTGATAAAACTTGCAAACAATATTTAATAGTTTATTGCGTAATATATTAATGAAAGGAAGGAAAATATCATAATGAAGAAATTATTAGTATTTATATTTATATGTTTAATGATGATTAGTTTATTTAAAATCAATCCTAAAGCATCCGGTATCACTAGAACTGGTCATAGTGATATTGTGGAAATGGATTTTGTTGATACTACTAGAGGATATCTATTATTAAATCAAATGTCTTCAGCTACTATTAA
>ONHH01000007.1 GCA_900317575.1 uncultured Bacillota bacterium
AAAATGAAGAAATGATAGAAAGAATCATCAAAAGTATTCTTTGGGTAGTAGGTGGTTTTAAAATCTATCTTGGCGGTAATGATGAATTAGCTCTTGCTATGCAAAAAGTATTCTCTAAAGGTGGAAAGAGAGATTTTGATGTCAATTTTATGGAAAGAGTTTATGGTAAAACTTTTGAAGTAATTAAGATGGATTATAAAGATGTTCCATCATCTATTGAAGCATCGCTTCCAGCTGGTGGCCATTTAGATGGAAATCGTATTGGTTTTGATGCTGGTGGATCAGATCGAAAAGTAAGTGCTGTAATTAATGGAGAAACTATTTATTCAGAAGAAGTAGTATGGTTCCCTAAAACTAGTACTGATCCTAAATATCAATATGAAGGAATTCTTGATTCCTTTAAAACTGCTGCTAAGAAGATTGAAGAACAAGGTAAAAAAGTTGATGCGATTGGTGTATCAAGTGCTGGTATCTATATCAATAATGAAATTAGAGTAGCATCATTATTTATCAAAGTTCCTCAAGATGTTTTTGACAAAGAAGTACCACAAATCTATATCAATGCTGCTAAAGAAATTGGTAAAGATATTCCATTAGTTGTCGCAAACGATGGTGATGTAACAGCTTTAGCTGGAGCAATGAGCCTTAATGATGGATGTGTACTTGGTATTGCTATGGGAACAAGTGAAGCTGCAGGTTATATCAATAGAGATGGTAATCTTAATGGATGGTTATCAGAACTTGCATTCGTACCAGTTGACTATAATAAAGGAGCAATGGTTGATGAATGGAGTGGTGATTATGGTTGTGGTGTTAAATATTTTAGCCAAGATGGTGTAATTAAATTAGCTGGCTTTGCAGGAATTCAATTAGATGAAAACTTATCACCAGCTGAAAAATTAAAAGTAGTTCAAGGATTAATGAAAGAACATGATCCTAGAGCAAAAGAAATTTATGAAAATATTGGTATTTATCTAGGCTATACAATTGGCTATTATGCTGAATTCTATGATATTAAATATTTACTATTATTAGGTAGAGTTACATCTGGTGAAGGTGGCGATATCATTGTTGATGTTGCTAATAAAGTAGTTAAGGATTTATTCCCAGAATTAAAAGATGCTAAGATTATGATGCCAGATGAAAAAGCACGTCGTGTTGGTCAATCTATTGCGGCAGCAAGTCTACCAATGATTAATAAATAATGAAAATAATCACTTATAATGATAATGATATTAATGCTAATACTTATCTAATAATTAATAATGATGAAGCCATCATTATTGATCCAGCCAATGATTTAACAATGATCAAAAAAGAACTAGCAAGTATTAAGTTAGTAGGAATCTTTTTGACTCATGGTCATTATGATCATTTCCGTAAATTAGAAGAAACATTATCATTAAATGATAATATTAAAGTATATATGCATAAGGATACTATAAGTAAATTAAAAGATCCTAATAAATCATGTGCAAAATTCTTTGGTATAACTGAAGGACTTAATATTGATGAAGATAAAATCATTAAAGTATATGATAATGAAATCATTAAAATTATAGGATTAGATATTAAGATATTAGCATTACCTGGCCATACATCTTGTTCGGTAGGCTATTTAATTTCAGATAATCTATTTATCGGTGATGTAATCTTTAATTATGGAATTGGTAGATATGATCTTCCATCATCATCCTATAAAGATACAATAAATACTTTAATTAAAGTATCTAAATTAAATCAAAATCTTCATATTTATCCAGGTCATGATAATGACTTTATCCTAAAAGATGGTAATTATTTAGATTATATTAATAAATAATAAAGCACCAAATGGTGCTTTTTTTAACGCATATTTATTAATAATAAAATTATAATTTGTTATAATGAAAATAATAATATATGAAGGAGAAACAATGATGAAAAAAATAGTTTTATTATTAATTTTTTTATTATCAATAACGATATCTTCTTGTTCATCAGTAATATATGTTGCAGCATGTGTTAATGATTACACTTTTCCTTCTAATTATTTATTGGTTGATGGAAAAGTGACTACTTCGAGTATTGGACAAAAATTAGATAGTGATTTAGACTATTATATTAATAGAAGTATTTTAAATAAATATGAAATTAATACTGATTCAATATATGATAATTTAGCACCACAGTATATTTATGATAAAGTAGATAATGATTTAATAAAAATAGAAGATTTTCATTACTATTTTACAAAATCAATAAATGTTATATGTAATCCATTTGAAAAGCAAGAATATCAAATCATTCCTTCATTGGAAAGAAAAAATATCAAAGAATTCTTAGAAGTAAGATATCAAAACTATCATATTTTAAATACTTGTTTAAGAGGCATATATAAAAATAATGGAGAATATTCCCTACCAGATAATTATGTTTCTTCATACGGGTTCTATAGTGGCGAAGGAACTAGAATAAAACTTAATGATACTAGTATAAGAAAACTAGATAGTTATTTTGTGTTTGATTCGAATTTACCAATTTATAGTTTAAAACTAGTCTTTAATTTAAAAATCGACAATCGAAATCTTCTATGTTCTTTATTTATACCTATTTATTATGATTTATTAAATATTAATCTTAGAATGTTTGATACATATTATTATGAGAAAGAAATGAAATTAATTAATAATGAAATTGAAGAATATGATTTAAAAATTTATTTAAAATATAATAATAAGG
>ONHH01000125.1 GCA_900317575.1 uncultured Bacillota bacterium
CCTTTAGATTGTCTATTAAATAATGGTACTTCATAACCTTTTATCCTATACACTCTACCTTTATTACTAAAGAATAATAAGAAATCATGAGTTGTCATTGTAATAATATTTTCAACAAAATCTTCTTCGTTAGTCGTCATCCCTTTTATTCCAACTCCACCACGATTTTGTGCCTTGTAAGTATCAGTTGTTATTCTCTTAATATAACCATTTTTTGTTAATGAAACAACTATATCTTCAACTGGGATTAATGATTCGTCATCTATATAATCTACTGCAGTCATATCAATCTCAGTTCTTCTCTCATCACTATACTTTTTCTTTATTTCAAGCATTTCTTCTTTAATAATATTCTTTACTTTTTCCTCTGATGCTAAAATTGATTTTAATTCATCAATCAAATCTAACAATTCTTTTAATTCAGACTCAATTTTATCTCTTTCTAATCCTGTTAATCTTCTTAATCTCATATCAAGAATACTCTTTGCTTGTATCTCTGATAAACTGAATTTTTCCATTAATTTGTTTTGAGCTTCTTCATCAGAATTAGAATTTCTAATTATACTAACAACTTCATCAATATTATCAAGAGCAATTTTTAATCCTTCTAAAATATGAACCCTATCTTCTGCTTTTCCTAAATCAAATCTTGTTCTTCGAATAATTATCTCTTTTTGGTGATCAACATACTTAGAAATTATATCTTTTAATCCTAATGTTCTCGGTGTTCCATTATCAATTACTAAAAAGATAATTCCATAATTTATTTGAAAATTAGTATGTTTATATAAATTATTTAAAACAACTTGTGGATTTGCATCTCTTTTTAAAGTAATTGTGATTTTTACTCCATCTTTCAAATCAGTATGATAGTCAGATATTCCATCAATCACTTTATTATGAACTAACTCAGCAACTTTGTTTTTTAAATCCATTGTATTAACACCATAAGGAACTTCAGTAACTATTATTTGACTATGATTAGATTTTTCTTCTATATAAGCCCTACTTCTGATAGTAATACTGCCTCTACCAGTTTCGTAAGCTTTTCTAATTCCAGAATTTCCCAAAATTATAGCACCTGTAGGAAAATCAGGCCCTTTAATGTATTGCATTAATCCATCTGTATCTATATCAGGATTATCAATATATGCTATACATCCATCTATTGCCTCACCTAAATTATGAGGAGGAATGTTGGTTGCCATTCCAACAGCAATTCCCATAGAACCATTTACTAAAACATTAGGAAATCTAGATGGAAGTACAGTTGGCTCAGGACTAGTTTCATCAAAATTAGGCATCATATCAACAGTTTCTTTTCTTATATCTCTAAGCATTTCTAAAGATATTTTAGATAATCTTGCTTCTGTATAACGATATGCTGCAGCACCATCTCCTTCAATATTACCAAAATTTCCATGGCCATCAACCATCATATATCTTTGGTTAAAATCTTGTGCAAGTCTAACCATAGCATCATAAATTGAACTATCTCCATGAGGATGATAATGTCCCATAACATAACCAACAGTAGTTGCTGACTTTTTATGAGGCTTATCAGGTGTATTTCCCTCTTCAAACATTGACCATAAAATTCTTCTGTGTACTGGTTTTAAACCATCTCTTAAATCAGGAATTGCTCGTGATGTAATAACACTCATTGAATAATCAAGGAAAGAAGATGATATTTCTTTTACTATGTCATTTACAGCATGACTATCTCTTTCGTGAAAAACTCCACCAAAATCCTGTGTTTCTTCAGTTTCAATAACTTCTTCTGTTTCTTTTTCTTGTTCTAATTCTTCATTATTATCCATCTAAAACACCTCCTAAATATCCAAATTTTGAACATAAATTGCATTTTCTTCAATAAATGCTCTTCTAGGTTCAACTTCTTCTCCCATTAATTTATTAAACATAGCATCTGCTGCAACACAATCATCAACAGTTATTTTTCTTAAAACTCTTTTATTAATATCCATTGTAGTTTCATTTAACTCTTCTGCATCCATTTCTCCTAA
>ONHH01000038.1 GCA_900317575.1 uncultured Bacillota bacterium
ATTCATTATTTCATGAAGATTTTCTCTTAAATTATTATCTTTAATAATTTCTCGAATAGTTTGAAGGTATTGATAAATATTTTCATAATTACTTAATACTCTTATTTCATTTTCAATTTCTTCTTTTTCACCATTCTTTAAATGAGCTTTATTTAATTCATCAAATTGATATTTTAAATAATCTAAATTTTTTACTGTTTCATCATTTTTAGTAATAATTGATTGATAATTCCTTAAAGATTCTTGATAAACCAACAATTTATTTTGATAATCAACTAATTTTGGTTCTGTATCTTGATCATCAATAAATGATAAATAATTCTTTGGTTCAAAAAGACGTAAAGTATCATTTTGTAAATGAATATCAATTAAATTGTCACAAATCATTTCAGCTTGCGACAAGCTTACACTTAATCCATTTACTCTAAATATACTCTTACCATTTGCGTAAATATCTCTTCTCAATACAAGAATTGGACTATCATCAATACCACATTCTTTTAAAATTTCACTTATTTCTTTATTGACATTTTCAAAAGTACCTTCAATAACTGCTTTATTTTCTCCATTACGTACTAATGATGAAGATGATCTTGCACCAGTTAAAAGGCCTATCGCATCAATAATTAATGATTTTCCAGCACCTGTCTCCCCTGTAACAGCTGTCAAACCATCTTTAAATTCAATATCTATCACATCAATAATTGCTAGATTTTGAACATGTAAATTTGTTAACATTGTCTATCCCCTTCTTTTATAGTTTTAAATAAATCATCAATTGTTATGCTATAGCGTTTTTTAATTTCATCAACTGTCCCCTCATCAACATAACAATTTGGTAATGTAATTGATATTATATTAATATTTAGTTTTAAATTTTGAATAAAATCATTCATAATTGAAGCTAAAGAGCCATTTCTAATTACTTCTTCATAAACATATAGAGTAGAATGATTATGGCTTGTTAAAAATAATTCATCAATTGGATTAATTGAATATGCATCAACTAGACCTATATTATCAATTTCATCAATTCGATTATTGATTTTAATTAAATCAGGACCATAAGTTATAATATATTTATTAATTTCTGATTCTTTCAAGACTTTCCATTTTAAATCAGGACTGAAATTAGATTCACCAATTAAACTTGAGCCCTTAGGATAACGAATAACAACTGGTGTAGTCATCTTATTAAGAGCAAATTCAATCATTTCTTCTGCATCAAGCTGAGATGATGGTTCTAAAATAGTAATTCCTGGTATAATATTAAACATTGAAAGATCATAAATACCTTGATGAGTGTTTCCATCACCAGGAACTATCCCTGCATGGTCAATACAAAAAACAACATGTTGATTAGTTCTTGCGATATCATGCATTATTTCATCAAATGATCTTTGAATAAAGGTTGAATACATAAAAACAATTGGTTTTAGCTTATTTACTGCCATACTAGCGGCCATAACAACAGCATTTTCTTCCGCAATTCCTACATCAATTGTGTGATTTGGATACTGTTTTTGATATTCAAGTAAACCACAACCAAGAATCATTGCTGGACATATTACTTTAATTGAATCATCTTCTTTAGTTAAAGCTATCAATCGATTAGCAATAGCTTCTCCATAAGTAATATTGGTTGGTTCTTTCTTTAATTTTCCTGTTTCAAGATTAAATGGTCCTAAACCATGATAAAAGCCAATTTTATCATTTTCAGCAAAACTATATCCTTTACCTTTAGATGTTTTAACATGTAAAACTATTGATTTAGAATAATTCTTAGCATAACTAAGATATTTAATTAATTGACTGATATCATGTCCATCAATATTTTCAAAATATTTAAAGCCAAATGAAGTAAAAGTATCTACTTTATAAGCATAGTATTGCATTGCATGCTTAATTCTAATAGGTACTAATTTTTTTAACCAATTTAAACTTCTACTTGTTCGAAGCTTATTATATCTTTTAGCAAGAGCTCCAACATTTTTAGAAACACTCATATTATTATCATTAACGATAATAATCATTTTTTGATTTTGATGATCTCCTAAATAATTTAAAGCTTCAAAACATAGACCATTAACGATTGACGCATCACCGACTACCGCAATTACTTCACCAATCTCATTTGGATGGTCTTTCTTTGCTTCAAGAAAGCCTAATCCAGCAGATATCGATGTCGATGAATGACCAGCTTCAAAAACATCATGTTCGCTCTCATTCATTTTCGCAAAGCCCGAAATACCATTTTCTAAACGAATAGTATCAAATTGATCTAATCTATTGGTTATTATTTTATGTGCATATGTTTGATGAGAAACATCAAAGATAATCTTATCAAATGGAGATGAGAATACATAATGAAGAGCAATTGTTAATTCAACAATCCCTAAATTAGATGCTAGATGTCCACCATTATTACTAACAGTAGTCAATATTTTTTCTCTAATCTCTTTTGCAAGATTATTTAATTCATTGATGTTCATTTTTTTAAGTAAGTCAATATTGATTTCTTTCAACATAGCCTACCTCCTAAACATTAATTATTATTCAGATACTTTTTTTATAACAGCTTCTTTGGCTTTTTCTAAGCGATTACGACATTCTACGCTAAGAGCCATTCCTTTTTTATATAATTCTACACTTTCTTCAAGTGATTTTTTTCCACTTTCAAGATCTTCAACTACTTTTTGTAATTCTGATAATAATTCTTCAAAAGTTTTATCTTCCATTTTATTCCTCCACAATCTTCGTTACTTTAGCTTCCGCATAGCCATCACTAAATTTAATTTTTAATTCATCATTTAATTTTAATTCTTTTACATTATATACAACATTATCATTATGATAAACGATTGTATAACCCTTTTTAATAATATTTAAAGGATTAAGTAATATTAATTTTTCTATTAAATGATTACATGTATCATCTAAATTAGTTATTTGATGATTTAAATACAAATAATTTTTATTATCAAGATTATCGATTTCTTTATGATAATAATCTATTTTATCTGTAATTAATTCTTTTCTTAATCTTAAATTTAATGAATCAAGATTATTATTTAATTGATTTTGATAATTATTAAAACAAGTTGTTAATTGTTCAGTTAAATGATTAATCTTATCATTTAAATTTTCCGCAATCTTCTCTGGCGTTAATAAATTTAAACGATCTAGATAATTCTTATAATTATTAAATTTATCAGTTAAGCATTTCTTAATTGAATTTACTAATCTAATTCTTTGATTATCGATTTGAAGAAGGACATCACTCTTTAATTTAGTAAGATACATTGCTGCTCCTGTTGGAGTAGGAGCACGATGAGAACAAACAAAATCACATAGAGTATAATCTCCTTCATGTCCTACAGCACTTACAGTAGGAAAAGGAGCTAAAAATAGCTTTCTAATTAAATTTTCATCGTTGAAGCAATTCAAATCTTCAAAGCTACCACCACCACGACCAATAATTAAAACATCGATTTCCGGATTTTGATATGCTAAATTAAGGGCTCTAATTAAATCTTTTGGCGCATCAAGTCCTTGAACTTGAGCAGGATAGAATACTAATTTAGCTAGTGGTAATCTTTTATTAAAAGTAGAAACGATATCATTGATTGCTTCACCAGTACTAGCAGTAATAATACCTACTGTTTCTGGATATTCTGGTATCTTCTTCTTATATTTTTCATCAAAAAGTCCTTCTTTTGTTAGTTTATCCTTTAATTCTAAATATTTTTGATATAAAAGGCCTAAACCAACTTCATGCATTTGACTACAAATAATTGAATAAGTACCTCTCTTTTGGTAAACTTGAACCTTACCTACAACTTGAACGCTCATTCCATCTTGAGGAATAAAATTGAGCGTTGAAATTGCATTATCAAACATCATTGCTGATATTTCAGAATATTCATCTTTTAAAGAGAAAT
>ONHH01000064.1 GCA_900317575.1 uncultured Bacillota bacterium
CAGAAAAAGAAGAAAAGGAGGAAAAACCTGCTCGTCCTGCTAAAGAAAAGGCTCCAAAAGCTCCACGTGCTAAGAAGGAAGCAAAAGCTGAAGAAGCTAATGAAACTTTAGCTGAAGAAAAAGTAGCTGAAACAGTTGAAGAAGCAAAAGTAGAAGAAACTGAAAATAAAGAAGGAGAATAAAATGATTACTGCAGCTTTAGTAAAAGAATTAAGAGATAAAACTGGTGCTGGAATGATGGATTGCAAAAAAGCTCTTACTGAATGTAATGGCGATATGGATAAAGCAATCGATTGGTTAAGAGAAAAAGGTATTGCGAAAGCTGAAAAGAAAGCATCAAGAATTGCTGCTGAAGGTCTATGTAATATTGTTATTAAAGATAATAACGCATGGGTATATGAATTAAATTCAGAAACTGACTTCGTTGCTAAAAATCAAAAATTCATTGATTTATTAAATCAAATGGGTGAACTTGCAGTAATTGCTAATGCTGAAAATGTTGATGATGTTTTAAAAGCTTCATTAAATGGTGAAACTGGTGAATCAATCATTGTTGCTGCTACGAGTGTTATTGGTGAAAAAATATCTCTAAGAAGAGTTGTAAAAGTAACAAAGAATGATGATGAAGTATTCGGCGTATATAAACACAATGGTGGTAAGATTGCTGTTCTATCAGTTATCAAAGGTAATGACTTCGATACTGCTAAAGATGTTTGTATGCATGTCGCAATGTATGCTCCTCGTTTCTTAGATTCTTCATCAATTGATGCTGAAACATTAGCTCATGAATCAGAAATGATTAAGAATGAAATTGCTAATGATCCTAAGAATGCATCTAAACCAGCTAATATTATTGAAAAGATGACTGAAGGTCGTTTAGCTAAATTCAAGAAAGAAATTTGCTTAGTTGATCAAAGTTTTGTAAAAGATCCAAGCGTTACTGTTGAACAATATTTAAAATCTAAAAATTCTAAAGCCGTTAATTATGTAAGATATGAAGTCGGCGAAGGAATGGAAAAACGTAAGGATGATTTTGCGGCTGAAGTTGCTGCTCAAGCTGCAGCTGCTCAAATTAAATAATTTAAATCTTTAATCAATTGGAGTTAATCATGGAAAGAGTATTACTTAAGCTTAGCGGACAAGCATTATCAACTAATGGTATTGGTTTAGATAATGAAAAAGTACATAATGTTGCGTTAGAAATAAAGAAATTATATGAAGCTAATGTAACTATTGGTATTGTTTGTGGTGGTGGCAATTTCTGGAGAGGTAGAGATGCCTTCGATAATCATATGGACCGTAGCGTAGCAGATAATATTGGTATGCTTGGAACAGTGATGAATGCTCTTGCATTGAGTGATGGATTAAATCAATTAGGTTTAAAATCAGTAGTTCTTTCAAGCTTATCAATGCCTCAAGTAGCTATGACTTATTCAAAACAAACATGTGATGAATATTTAGAAAAGAATTATATTGTCATCTTTGCTGGTGGCACTGGAAACCCATATTTTTCAACTGATACTTGTGCTGCTCTTAGAGCATTACAAATGGGTGCTAAAAAGATTCTTATGGCTAAGAATGGTGTTGATGGTGTATATAATGCTGATCCATCAAAAGATAAAAATGCAAAAAGATATGAAACTCTTACATATGATGAAATGATTAATAAAAATCTTAAAGTAGTTGATCTTGCAAGTGCATTATTATGTAAAGAAAATAATCTTACAACTATTGTCTTTGATATGAATGTTAAAGGTAATATTGTTAAAGTCTTAAATAATCCAAATATTGGAACTATCGTTAAAAATTAAGGAGTAGATTATGGCTGATATTGAAATGTTATTATTAGATGCTGAAGAAAAGATGGATAAAAGCATTGCAGCATTACAAAGAGATTTTTCGAAAATTAGAACTGGTAAAGCTAATCCATCAATTCTTAATGATGTGAAAGTTGACTATTATGGTGTACCTACCCCTGTTACTCAAGTTGGTAGTGTATCAGCACCAGATGCTCAATCAATTGTTGTTAAGCCTTGGGATGCATCAATTCTAAAAGAAATTGAAAAAGCAATTCAAACATCAGGATTAGGTCTAAATCCAATGAATGATGGTAAAATAATTCGTATTCCAATTCCTCCACTAACTGAAGCTACTCGTAAAGATCTAGCTAAGAATGCTAAAAAAGTTAGTGAAGATAACAAAGTTGCTATCCGTAATGTTCGTAGAGAAGCAATGGAAGAATTAAAGAAATTAGAAAAAGATGGCGAAATTAGTGAAGATGAACTAAAGAGATATAGTGATGATGTTCAAAAACTAACTGATGAATATATCGCCAAGAATGAAAAACTTGCAAGAGAAAAAGAAACTGACATTATGTCAATCTAAAAAATAATTCCCTCCAATCAATTTTGGAGGGTTTTTCAAAAGGATAATATATGGATGCTAATGAATATCAAAAGAAAGCTTTAAAAAGTCTTAATCCTAATCTTAATAAAGAAGAAGTACTAATTAATAGTGTAATGGGATTATGTGGTGAAGCTGGAGAAGCTATTGACATTGTTAAAAAGACTATTCATCAAGGACATGAATTTAATAAAGAAAAATTCATTCTAGAATTAGGAGATATCGCTTGGTATCTTGCAGAAGCAAGTCATGCAGTAGGATATGATTTAAATACAGTTCTTGAATTAAATTTAAATAAATTAAATAAAAGATATCCTGATGGCTTTAAAACTAATGATTCAATTAAAAGATTAGATGAAAAAGAATAAAAAGTTTAAATCTAATTAATATTTGTTTGTTATAATAAAATCGATAAAAGATTATTAATAATATGCTATAATAATAAATGGGTGATATTAGTGAAAAAAGATGAATTAAGAACATTAATTATGGAAAAACCCTTACCTAAGAATGTCGGTATTATTCTTGATGGTAATGGTAGATGGGCTAAAAAGCGAGGAATGCCTCGAATCTATGGTCATGCTAAAGGAATTAAAACACTTGTAGAAATCAGTGAAGTAGCACAAGATTTAGGACTTGAATCAATTATAGTCTATGCTTTTTCAACAGAAAATTGGAGTAGACCAAGTGCTGAAGTAAAATTCTTAATGAATGCTTTAATTGATTCTATGAATAGATATAAATCAAGAATTATCAAAAGACAAATGAGAATAAGAATTATTGGTGAAAAAGATAATCTAACTCCTGATATTCTTAAAACAATTAGTGATATTGAAGATGCAACCAAAGATTTTAATAAATATACTTTATATATCTGTTTTAATTATGGTTCAAGACAAGAAATCACTAATGCGGTAAAGAATATTGCATTAGAAGTAAAAGAAGGAAAATTAGATATTAATGATATCAATCCTGAATTAATTGATAAATCACTCTATACTAAAGATATATCAGCTATTGATTTATTAATTAGAACTAGTGGTGAAGAAAGATTAAGTAATTTCTTATTATGGCAATTAGCTTATAGTGAATTTGTTTTTACTAAGACTTATTGGCCTGATTTCCATGAAAAAGAATTCTATGAAGCAATTTATGAATATCAAAATCGTTCAAGACGATTTGGTGGATTGGAGAAGAATAATGAGTAATAGTAAAAAAAGAGTTATTACAGCTATTATTATGGGATTAATTATTCTTCCATTTATCTTCTTTGGTTCTTATTTCTTTTTTGGTTTACTTGCTATTCTATCTTTTATCGCAACTTTAGAATTAGTTAGAATGCATAATGAAAAAAGAGAATTACCAAAAATCTTAAATTATACAATTCCTTGTTTTTCACCCTTATTAGTAATACTTTCCATGATAGCTAGTCTAATCAATTATCAAAATGGAATTAAAATATTAATCTTTGGATTAGTAGTAATTGTTGTTTTCTTACTTATTCTTACTTTATTCTTTAAAGAATTAAAAGTAACCGATGGCTTTTTCTATATTGGTTCCATTCTTTATGGAGGCTTAAGCTTCTCTTTAATGGGAATAGTGAGAAATGCATCTATTTATTCAACTAAAGAATTAGTTATTCCCGGAATTAATTTAACAATTAATTTAGGGGGACTTGCACTATTCGCTTTTATTTTACTGGTTAATATGCTAACTGATGTCTTTGCGTATGAGATGGGTAAGAGATTTGGTAAACATAAATTAATTGAAGATGTTAGTCCTAATAAGACCATTGAAGGTTCTATTTATGGAACTCTCTTTGGATCAATTTTAGGAACAGCTGTCTTTGTCGGTTTAGAATTATTATTAGGAATGAGATTATTTGGTATTAATAATATCATCTTAAATATTATTGTCTGTTTATTGATTGCTGTATTCTTATCAATTATGAGTCAAATAGGAGATTTAATTGCTTCTAAATTAAAAAGAGAATATGAACTTAAAGATTATGGAAATTTATTTCCTGGTCATGGAGGAGTAATGGATCGTTTTGATAGTCTTATTATTTCTAATGCAATATTCTTTATTATTCTAATTATTTTTGGAGTATTATTATGATGAAGAATGTATGTCTACTTGGCGCAACCGGTTCAATTGGCTTACAAACTCTTGATTTAATTGAAGAATTCAGTGATGAATATAAGCTTACTGCTATATCATTTGGTAAAAATATTAAAGTAGCTAAAGAAATTATTGATAAATTTCATCCATTATATGTATCATGTATGGATGAAGAAGTAAGCCTTGAATTAAAGAAATTATATCCATATCTAGAGGTTGGTTATGGAGATAAGGGTTTAAAAGAAGTAGCTGAATTTAAAACTGATAATCCCATTGTTATTAATGCGTTAGTAGGTTCGGTTGGATTATATCCAACAATTTGTGCTATCAAACATCATCGTGATGTATATCTTGCGAATAAAGAAACCTTAGTTATCGGAGGAAAGATTGTAACAAAGCTTGCGGAAGATAATAAAGTAAAGATTATTCCAATTGATAGTGAACATTCAGCTATAATGCAATTAATCCATAATCATGATAAGAAAGATATAAAAAGATTAATTATTACTGCTAGTGGTGGCTCTTTTAGAGATAGAACAAGAGATGAATTAGAAAATGTAACAGTGGATGATGCGTTAAAACATCCCAATTGGAAGATGGGTGCTAAGATAACAATTGATTCTGCTACTATGATGAATAAGGGATTTGAATTAATAGAGGCACATTATCTATTTGATATGCCTATGTCTAAAATAGTTCCTATTCTTCATAAAGAAAGTATCATTCATTCAATGGTTGAATTTAATGATGGATCAATCTTTGCGCAAATGGCATCATCAGATATGCATTTACCAATTAAATATGCTTTAATGAATCCATCACATTCTAAATCTTTAAATATTGAGCCATTAGATTTGTTTAATATTGATAGCTTACATTTCAGTAAGCTTGATTCTAAACGCTATCCAATGATTAGTTATGCGGTAGAATCTTTAGAAAAAGGAGATATTTATCCAACTATTCTTAATAGTAGTAATGAAGCATGTGTTAAATTATTCTTAGAAGGAAAAATTAAATTCTTAGATATTGAAAGAATAGTTAAAGCTGCTTTAGATAATAAAGAATATGAAAAATATAATCAATTACCATTTACTATTGATTTAATATATGAGGTAGATAAAGTGGTAAGAAAAGATGTATTAGAAGGAAAGTTTGGTGAATAATATGCCAATGTTTGTATATTATATTTTAGGACTATTAGTATTTATCATTGTCTTAATGGTAATTGTAGCAGTCCATGAAGGTGGTCATTTTTTAATTGCTAAAAAGAGTGGAATCTTATGCCATGAATATTCATTAGGAATGGGACCTGCTTTATTACATAAAAAACGTAAAGGTGGAGAAACAGCTTTTTCAATTCGGGCTTTTCCTATTGGTGGTTATGTATCAATGGCTGGAGAAGATCCTGAAGATGATATGTTAAAGGGCTTTACTAAATGTCGTTTAATCATTGAAAATGAAAAAGTAGTTAAGATCATTCTTGATTTAAATAATCCTAAATATCGTGAATATCCAGAATTCTATATTCTTGATTATGATTTAATCGGTACTGAAAAATGTCTTGATTCAGAATTATTTATTACTGTTACTAGTGATAAAATTGATGAAAGTAGAATTAAAGAATTAAAGGATGATGAAAATATTCAAAAATTGACTTATCAAGTTGATCGTAGATGTATGGTCAATGTTCGTAAGAAAGAAGAAATTCAAATTGCACCATGGGATCGATCATTTAATAATAAATCATGGCCTAAACGTTTCTTCTCAGTACTTGCGGGACCATTAATGAATTTCGTCTTTGCATGGTTAATATTCTTACTTATGGGTGTATTCTTTGGCTATGCTGATACTTCATCAACAAAGATTGCGGAAGTTCAAGGACCAGCTTTAGAAGCCGGACTTGAAAATAATGATGTCATTTATTCAATCAATGATATCGAATTATCTGATTGGTCTAGCTTACAAGTAGCTATGGGTGAAATCGCAACAGGTACTAATTTATCTAATGGTGCTAGTGGTATTACCTTTGATGGTAAAGTAACTGTTAAATATTATCATCAAGGCGATACTAATGATTTAAGAACTGCCATAGTTACTCCACAAGTATATTTTGCGTCAAGTGATTTAATCGTTAAATATGATAATGAAAAAAGTGGCGTAATTATTGCCAATAGTGAAGCAGAAACTAAGCTTGAAAAAGCTGGCTTAAAACAAAATGATAAGATTGTTAAGATTAATGATATTGATATCATAGGTATTGATTCGATTCTTCAATTCTATTCAACTCAAATTAGCGAAGGAACAAAAGAATTAAACTTCACTGTTGAAAGAGATGGAGTATTAAATACTGATGAGCATATCGTTAAAATCTACACTCTAAGTGATTTAGATGCTAATAATATTGATCCAATCAATGTTAAATTAGGTGTTAGTACTGGTTCTAGTTTCCAATTTGTTAAATTACTTTATATGCCATTTAAACAGACTGGTGATGCTAGTCTTCAAATAATTAAGACTCTACGTCAATTATTTAGAAAGAATTCAAGTATTGGTATTAGAGATTTATCAGGACCAGTTGGTATCTTTAATTTATTTACAAGATTAGTTCAGGGACCTGACGCAATGTATAATATCCTCTATTGGACTGGTTTAATTTCAGTTAATTTAGGTATTATTAATCTTCTTCCATTACCAGCATTAGATGGTGGAAGAATTGCCTTCTTGATTTATGAAGCCATAACTAGAAAGAAACCAACACCAAAAGTTGAAAATACAATTAATACAGTTGGTCTAATTATCTTACTAGCCTTCTCAGTATTTATTGTAATTTCAGATATAATTAAGTGTTTTTAGTCATTAATAAATGAAGGAAGAAATCTTCCTTCATTTTTTTATTGAAATTGATTGATAAAAAAAAGATAATTTGCTATAATAGACTTAAAGTATTGTTATTAGGAGGTGATGGTAACATGGCAAAATATATCTTTGTAACTGGTGGTGTAGTATCTTCTTTAGGAAAAGGTATCTGCGCTAGTGCAATAGGTAGACTTTTAAAGGAACGAGGATTAAAAGTATTTGTTCAAAAATTCGATCCATATATTAATATCGATCCTGGAACAATGAGTCCATATCAACATGGTGAAGTATTCGTTACTGATGATGGAGCAGAAACTGACCTTGATTTAGGTCATTATGAACGTTTTATTGATGTAAATCTATCCAAATATTCTAATATTACAAGTGGTAAGATTTATAAAAGAGTTCTTGAAAAAGAACGTCGTGGTGATTATTTAGGTAAAACTGTGCAAGTTATTCCTCATATCACTGACGAAATTAAATCTCGTTTTGAAAAAGGTAGCATTAAAAGTGATGCAGATGTTGTCATTACTGAAATTGGCGGAACTGTTGGTGATATTGAATCGTTACCATTCTTAGAAGCTATTCGTCAATGGCGAAGAAATGTTGGCTATGAAAATACTTTCTATGTTCATGTTACCCTTGTTCCATTCCTGAAGAGTGCAATGGAAATTAAGACTAAACCTACTCAACATAGTGTAAAAGAACTTAGAAGTCTTGGTATTCAACCAGATATGATTATCTTAAGAAGTGAAGTTGATATCAATGATGAAGTAAGAGGTAAAGTAGCATTATTCTGTGATGTTGATAAGCAAGCAGTTGTTGTATCAAAAGATTTACCAATTATTTATGATATTGTTCCATCATTCTATAAACAAAAAGTTGATGAAACAATTCTTAATCATTTTCATTTACCAATGAATCCAATCGATTTAAAGGAATGGAATGATTTAATTGTTAGAGTAAAGAAAGCAAAAAAAGAAGTAAAGATTGCGTTAGTCGGTAAATATGTAGAATTACATGATGCATATTTATCAATTACTGAAGCTTTAAAACATGCCGGTTATAATAATGAAGCAAAAATTAATATTGGTTGGATCTTATCAAGTGATTTAAATGATGAAAATGTTGATGAAATCTTAAGTCAATATGATGGTATCTTAGTACCTGGTGGCTTTGGTAAGAGAGGAATTGATGGTAAGATTAAAGCTATCACTTACGCAAGAACGCATAAGATTCCTTTCCTTGGTATCTGCTTAGGTATGCAACTTGCAGCTATTGAATTTGCGAGAAATGTTTTAGGATATAAAGACAGCAATTCCATTGAATGGGATGAAGAAACTAAACATCCAATTATTACCTTACTTAAAGATTCTAATCCTGAACAAGGTATGGGTGGTTCTCTTCGTTTAGGAGCTTTCCCATGTCATTTAAATGAAGAATCAATGGCTTATTCTTTATATCAAAATGCTGATATTTCGGAACGTCATCGTCATCGTTATGAATTTAATAGTGATTATATCGATGTCTTTAATAAAAATGGAATGTTAATTGCTGGTATCAATCAAGATCGTAATTTAGTTGAAATCATTGAATTAAAGGATCATCCATTCTTTATCGCATGTCAATTCCATCCTGAATTTAAATCAAGACCAAATCGGCCTCATCCATTATTTGATGGATTTATCAAAAAGAGTCTTGAGAGAAGTATAAATAAATAAGAAAGATAAATTGAATTTATTGATAAAAAATAGTATAATAATTACGGAAAGGATTATTGACTATGAAAAAATATCTATTAGTTTTACTGATGTTATTAGTATTAATTACAAGCTGTAAAACAAAAAAAACCATGAATAATTATGATTATGGTGAGATTGATTATTATGTTTGTGGAATATATATGGAAATAGAAAAACAAACTACAATGGCATATTATGATGAAAATCCTAAATTATTATTTAAATTTGAAAATAAAGATGAAATGGGATTATTCTCTAATTATAGTGGTAGTGGATCTTGTGCTTTTACTTTTATGAATGGTCAAAGAGTAGTTAATAATGATGGAGCATTTAAATGTAGTGGTTCATTTGAAGCCGAGCCTATAAATGATCTTCATTCCAAAATGAAGGTCTATACTATTTATTA
>ONHH01000069.1 GCA_900317575.1 uncultured Bacillota bacterium
AAAACTGATACAGGCTTTAATCTAACAATAAAGAAAAATAATAATAGATTCCATGATAGATATATTGTATTAGATTATAATACTAAATCTGAATCAATTTATCATTGTGGCGCATCAAGTAAAGATGCAGGTAAAAGAATAACTACAATTACTAAAATAGAAGAAAAAGAATTATATAAATCATTGATTGATGAAATATTAAAAAATGATGATTTAAATATATAAAAACTAGTGGTAAACGATTTAATAAGGGTTAGCAAACGATTAGAACCTAGTGACAAATGTTTGGTATCAAAATGGTATACCTTTGCCAAGTTAAAAATATAGTGATACTTTTATATCATTTCAGATATAAAAGTATCACTTTTTATATTTATTCATACTTAATTATTTTTATTATTATTGTGTAATAATTATTATTTATATGTTATAATAAAAAAGAGATAATTAATTTATATAAATAGAGGTTTGAAATGAAAAGAAGAATAAATATTTTTATTACATTATTATTTATAATTCTAATTGTATTTACATTTAGTTGTACAAAGAAGAATAAAAGTAAAAATAATAATTTTTCAGTTGATGGACTTAGTGTTAATAAAATTGTAGTAGTAAGTAGACATAATATTCGTTCCCCTTTAAGTGGAGCAGGTTCTCTTCTTGCGGAAGTAACTCCTCATGAATGGTTTAATTGGACATCTAAGCCTAGTGAATTATCTTTAAAAGGAGCTATGCTTGAAGAAAAAATGGGAGTATATTATCGCTCTTATTTAAAGAGTGTTGGTCTATATAATGATGATGAATCATTTATGAAACATTTACGTATATATACTAACAGCAAAGAAAGAACAATTGAAACTGGAAAACATTTTGCGTATGGACTACTTGAAGGTCATAAATTTGATATCGAAACTCATGCAGAATATGATACAATGGATCCAATCTTTAATCCTCAATTAACATTTATATCGGATACATACAAGGTTGATGCATTAAAAGAAATTAAGAATCTTTTTAATAAAGAGATAGCTAATTTAAATTATAATTATAATTTATTAATGGATTTAATTGATTTTAAAGAATCTAATGCTTATAAGAATGAAACAATTACTAGTTTTGATCCTAATGATATCGAGATTAATTTAAAATTAAATGCTGAACCATCAATGACTGGTTCATTAAAAACTGCATGTAGTATTAGTGATGCGTTAGTCTTACAATATTATGAAGAGAGAAATGATTATCAAGCAGCATTCAATAAGAATATTGATTTAGATTATTGGAAAGATATTTCATATATTAAAGATTTATATGGTGATGTATTATTTACTGCTCCTCTTATTTCTCATAATGTGGCTAATCCTTTATTAAAAGAAATAAAGAAAGAATTAAATAATGATAATTATTTTTCATTCTTATGTGGTCATGATTCAAATATTGGTAGCGTCTTGAGTAGTTTAAATGTTAAACCATACAATCTTGCTAATGCTATTGAAAGTAAAACTCCAATCGGATGTAAGATAACTATTGTATCTTATATTGATAATGATAATAATGAATATTATGGTATTTATTTAGTATATCAATCAATTGATGAATTAAGATTTGTAACTGATATAAGCCTTACTAATCCACCAATGATTGTTAAACTTGATTTTAATAATATTAATAAAGATAATAATGGCTTGTATAAAAAGGTAGATTTTCTTAATTTATTAGATAATAGTATCAATGAATATGACCGTATTGTAAATCAATATAGTTAATTAAAGAAATATATAATAAAATAAATTGAACTATAATAAAGATTTTGCTATAATATTTTTATAGCTATGAAAATTTAAATGTAAGGAAGTGTGAAAATGTCTTTTGTTGATTATGTATTAACTAATTATACGACATTCTTTGAAATGATAGGTCTACTCGTTATTCTATTCATTAGTGCTCATATCACTAGAAGAATGAAGAACTATACGCGAATTGCGGTAGCGTTATTATTATTTACATCAATTATTTCTTTCTTTGAATCATATACTCAAACATTTGAACACCTATCCCTTTGGCGACCTATCCTTACAGCTACTAAATATACAATGTATCCATTAATTCTAATGTTTATCGCATTAGTAATGTCACAAGTAAAAGATATTATTCCTAATAAATTAAAAATCATTTTTATGATTCCTGAATTTATCTGTATTCCAATCTTCTATACATCACAATGGACACATTTAGTATGTTATTTTACAGAAGGTAATCATTATTTAGGAGGAATGTTTAGTCTCCTTCCATATTTCTTATTTGGATTCTATTTTATCTTATTTCTTGTAGTAAATATTATTTATTTAAAAAATTATTCATCACAAGATCGCATAATGGTATTATATATTTCGGTAGGAGCAATATTAGGTGTAATATTATGTATGATCTTTGATCGTAAAGATGATTATACACCAATCTTTGCTTCTGCATTAATCTTCTATTATCTATTTCTCTATATTCATAGAGCAAAAATCGATCCCCTTACAGGTCTTTTCAATCGTCAAAGCTATTATCAAGAAACATTAATTAATGATTTTACTATTGATGCTTTATTATCAATTGATATGAATGATTTAAAATATTTCAATGATACATTTGGCCATTGTAAAGGTGATGAAGCTTTAATTACTATCGCCAATATCTTTAGAGAACATAGTGATAGTAAAAGAATCTATCGTGTTGGTGGAGATGAATTTGTAATTCTTTATAAAGATAAAACTGAAGAAGAAGTTGTTCAATTAATTGAAAAGATGAAAGAAGCTTTATCTCATACGGAATATGTATGTGCTTTTGGTTATTCAATGAAAGAAAAGAATATTCATGAAATGGAAAAGCTAGCTGATAAGAGAATGTATGAGGATAAAGAAACTCTTAAACATTTAGTTAAAGGTAGGTAATTCTAAGATTAATAACTCTAATATCATTAGATATTAGAGTTTTTCTTTTATAAACATATATATTATTTGATATAATGATAAAGGGTGTAATAATTATGAATAAAATAATAACTAATCATTTAATTCTTAAATCAATCACTGATCAAGATAAATCAATCCTTCTTGAAATAATAAATAATGATTTAGTCAAGAAAACATATATGTTACCAGATTTAATAACTAAAGAAGATAATGATAATTATTTTCTAAAATTAAAGAATTTAACATATAGTAGTCGCTTTGTTTATGGAATCTATTTAAATAAGATGATTATTGGTTTTATCAATGAAGTAGAAAAAGATAATGATTCTATTGAATTAGGATATTTTATCAATCCTAAATATTGGAATCATGGCTATGCTACAGAAGCTTTATCATCTTGTATTAAAGAATTATTTAAAAGAGGATATAAAACAGTTTATGCTGCTCATTTTGAACACAATCTAGCTAGCGGAAGAGTAATGATTAAGAGTGGTATGAAACAAATAGAAAGGATAGAATATATTGAATATCGAGGTGTAAATCATAAATGCATCTATTATTCAATCAATAATAATAATGAATAATAAAAAAATAAATGAAGATTTAATCAATTTTTGGAATAGTGCTCTAATAATTAATGATGAAGACAAAAAAGAATATCAAAAGAGAGAATTAGATTATCATAATTTATCTCCAAGTATCAAACAATTTAAAGCATTAGCCAATTTAAAGAAATGTAATAATGTATTAGATTATGGATGCGGAACCTGTTGGGCATCGATTATCGCATCAAAGAGTGGCGCAAATAATATTACAGCTGTTGATATGGGTGAAGAAATCATCAAGACTGCTAAATTTTATATTGATCTATATCATACAACAAATATTAAACCATTATTAATCAATGAAGATTGGTTAAAAGAAGAAAATGATAATAATTATGATGGATTAATCTGTAGTAATGTATTAGATGTAATACCACTAGAAACATCAAAAAAGATTATTAAAGAATTCCATCGGATATTAACTAATGATGCATATATCATTATTAGTTTAAATTTCTATATGACAAAAGAGATGCAAGAAAAAAGAAATATTCAATTAGTTGAAGATAAGTATTTATTTGTTAATGATATACTAAGACTTACAAATTTATCTGATGATGAATGGCTTGATTTATTTAAACCATATTTTGATTTAATCAATCTAGATTATTATGCGTGGCCTAATGAGAGTAAAGAAACAAGAAGATTATTTATTTTAAAGAAGAGAGTTTATTAGACAAAACTCTCTTTTTGTTTGATTTTTAAGCAAATAACTCTTTATAAATAGAAGAAAGTATTAAAATAGTGTGCTTGACGTTATTATTAGAGGTACATATGAATTATCATTTTTTCGATTATAAATACAATATCCAAAATTTCCATTCGGATTTATTTTCCACAACCCATATTATATATATTATTCTTGCGGTAATAAGTGTAATATTACTTGGTTATTTTTTAAGAAATGTAAATCATAAAAAGCTATCAATCTTTTTAAAAATACTAGCTATCTTTACATTAATTTTTGAAATAACTAAAATATCATGGGAATCATATTATGATATATCTCGAGGAGATGGATTTAATTTTGGAGGAATCCTTCCAATATATGCATGTTCACTCTTAATTTATTGTTTAATTGGTGCATCATTTACTAAAGGAATGATCAGAGAAACATGTCTTAGCTGGCTTTCAACTATTGGACTAGTATGTGGAATGATTGGTGTAATCTATACGAATGGATTAAATTATTATCCATTCTGGACTTTTGGTGCTTTCTATTCTCTATTCTTCCATTATGCATTACTTTTAGTAGGAGTTATTCTATTAACTACTGGATATAAGAAATTAGAATGGAAAGATATATATATTTCTTTAATTCCAATTGTTGCATTAGCTCTTATCGCAACACCAATTAATTATATTGTTGGTTCAGACTATATGCAAATTCAACGTGGATCTAGTGTACCATTAATGGAAGATTTAGCTAAGTTCTTAGGAGAACATCATATGCGTCCATTATTTAATATTCTAATGATTGCAGCATATATGATACCTAGCGCTTTAGTAATAAGTATTTATAAATTAGTAATGTATTTAAAAGCATATAAGAAGACATCTAACAATTTTAAACAAGCATAGTATACTATGCTTGTTTTTTTTATAGCAATTTTATAAATAATTTGGTATAATTTATTAGGAATAAAATAGAGAGGGTGGAAAAATGAATATAACTTATGATATATCATTTTCGCTTGCAGCCTTAATTATTACAATTATTGTGCTCGCAACCGTCATAATTCATTATTCAACTACTAGTATAGTTAATAAAAGATATAAATTATTTTTAATAGCATCCATTGTATTAATTGCATTAGACATCCTAACTGTTATTACAAATGATAATCCAACCTTGATACCTCATCATTTAAATAAGATATTAAATGGTATTTATTTTATTAATGGTGCGCTTGTTGGTTTCTTATTTTTAAGCTATTCAGTATCTGTTGCATATCCAAACGAAACGAAAGCAAGGAAAAGAATCTTTTATTTGATCAATAATTCATTATTAGTAATCTTTATTATTTCAATGATTGTTAATCATTTTGTAGATATCTATTTCTATTATGATGATAATTTAATTTATTCTAAAGGACCACTATATCTTTTAGTTAATTTATTAACCATTGCTTATGTTATTGAATCAATTATAATCTTTATCATTAGAAGAAAGAACTTTAATAAAAAACAGATTCTGGCGTCTACGACCTTTTATATTTTCTTCTTTATTACTTTTCTTCTTCAATTATTCGTATTCCCTAAAGTATTATTATCGGATTTTGGTATTTCCCTTGGTTGTTTAATTATTCTATTCTCAATTGAAACACCTGATTATGTTAATTTAGTAAAAACTTTAAAAGAATTAGAAGAATTAAAAGCTAGTCTAGAAGAACAAGTTCAAGAACGTACTAATGAACTTGCTAATGAAAAACAATCTTATAAAGATTTAACATCCGAAACCTTAACATCACTTGCTCATGTAATTGATGCGAAAGATCATTATACCAATGGTCATTCATTTAGAGTAGCAGCCTATGCATGTGCTCTTGCGTCAAGATTAGGATTTGTTAATCAAGATTTGGAGCAATTATATTTTGCGGGACTTGTTCATGATGTTGGTAAGATTGGTATTAGTGAAACAATTATTAGAAAACCAGCTAAATTATCTGAACAAGAATATGAAATAATTAAATCTCATACTACTTTAGGTGGAGATATCTTAAAAGGAATTAAGAAATTTAAAATCTTTGAGGATGTCGCAAGATTCCATCATGAGCGTTATGATGGCTTAGGATATCCTAAAAAACTCAAAGGTGAAGAAATTCCATATGTTGCGCGAATAGTTGCGGTATGTGATTCCTTTGACGCAATGACAAGTGACAGGAGCTATCGTAAAGCTTTAAGTGATGATCAAGCCTTAAAAGAATTATTTGCTGGAAAAGGAACGCAATTTGATCCATATATTGTTGATGAATTTATTAAACTCTATTATTCATTTGAAGATTCTATTAGAAATCATATCGATGAATTAGTAGAAAATGTTACAGGAGGTAAATAATGAATAAATTTTCTAATTACTTAAAAAAGAAAAAACCTTTATTAAAAGAATTATTAAACACTTTACTTACTAAATATGATTTTGTATCAATCTTAGGAACTGATGTTAAATCAACTAATTTCTTAGCTAATAAATCTACATCTTTTATTCGTAATTCTTCATTAACTGAATGTGGATTTGTAGTAAGAATTCAACATAATGAATTATTCTATGAATATTCATTCAATGAAATCAATAAAAAGAATATCAATAATCTTGTAAATGATATTGATAATCTAATTAAGAATGAATTATTTGTAAAAAAGATTCAATCATCAAAATTAGAAGAAGAAAATCTAATTAAAAATTTTAAGCGAAATCAAAAAGGTAAAAACTATAATTATGATGAAATTATTAATATCCTAAAGGATGATGTAAAATATGCATTATCATTAGGTGATAATATTCGTAATGTTTCTGTAAGAATTGAATTCAATGAATATAGTAAGATATATCTATCTAGTAAAAAAGAATTAACTCAATATTATACTTGGATTAATCCTGGTGTTAATATTATGGTTGCAAGAGAAGATAATATTAAATATGCCTATGATTTCTTTGGTACTAATGATGCTGATGAGGCTTTTAGTCATTTAAGAGAGATTATTGATTCTACATATAAATTAGCAGTTGAATTATTAGATGCTACTCATCCAACCCCTGGTATCTATACGATTATTACTGATCCATCAATTACTGGTCTAATTGCCCATGAAGCCTTTGGTCATGGTCTTGAAATGGATCAATTTGTAAAAGATCGTGCTAAAGGGTACGAATATATGAATAAAGATGTATCTAGTAAGATCCTGTCAATGCATGATGGTGCTGCATCAACTATCTCGGCTGCTTCCTATTTCTTTGATGATGAAGGAGTACTTGCTCAAGACACAAAGATTATCAATAAAGGTATCTTAGTTGGTGGTATCTGTGATAGTGTATCGGCATCAATTCTAAATTATCATCCAACTGGTAATGGTCGTAGAGAATCATATAAACATAAAACATATACAAGAATGACTAATACCTTCTTTGAAAAAGGAAAATCAACTCTAGATGAAATGATTAAGAGTGTTGATTATGGTTATTATATTGCTACAACCGAAAATGGTATGGAAGATCCTAAAAACTGGGGAATTCAGTGTACTGCCTTATATGGTAGAGAAATTAAAGATGGTTCCTTTACTGGTAAAATAATTTCACCAGTTGTAATGAGTGGATATGTAATTGACCTACTTATGTCTATTTCCATGATATCAAAAGATAATTTTACTATTGAAGGTAGTGGATCTTGTGGTAAAGGTTACAAAGAATGGGTTAGAGTAAGCGATGGTGGAGCTAGCATTAAAGCTAAAGTAAAGATTGGTTAAGAGGTGCATGATGATTAAAATAAACAAATTAATTAAACTCTTAAATAATAATAATATTAATACATATCAAATAACTAACACCATCACTAATGATAGTGAAATGTTCTTTGATCGAGGAAAATTAGAAACTATCCGTAAGGTAAGTACTAATGAAATTTTGGTGCAAATCTTTACTGAAGATGGCGATACTCAAGGTCAAGCTGATTTTGTAATCAGTAAAGATTTATCAACTAAAGAAATCAATGAATTAATTGCTACCGCAATCCTTTCTTCTAAACTTGTTCACAATAAAAAATATGAATTAGTTAAAGGAGAAAAGAGACAATCATATAAATACAAGGATGAATTAGAAGATTCCTATACAATCCTTCAAAAAATATCCAAAATTTATTTTGATTTAGAAGAAGAAAATCTTAAATTTAATTCTCTTGAATGTTTCTTTAAAGAAAGAACTACTACAATTATTAATTCTAATAATGTAAATCTATCAAAGAAAACATATCGTATTAATGTAGAAGCAATCCCATCATATTATTCAAAAGATTTCAAGACTGAACTATATCGAATGTTTAATTATGATAAATTAGATTATGATAAGATTAAAGAAGATGTAATCAAAAGTCTTAATGATTTAAGAAATCGTGGTAAAGCTATTAAATTTGATCAAAACATCAAAACTAATGTTATCCTAAGAGCACCAGAAATTAGAGAATTATTCACTGAATATATTGATAATTTCAATTATGCCGATGTCTATTTTGAATCTAATTTAGCTAAAGTTGGTGATGTTCTTCAAACAAGTGCTAAAACTAAATTAAATTTATCATTAGATAAAAGAACTAAAGCTGATTTCTTTGATAATGAAGGTATTATTTTAAAGAAGCTATCATTAATTGAAGATGGTAAATTAGTATCATATTATGGATCACAACGCTTTGCGTCATACTTAAATTTAAAAGCTACAGGTGATTTAACAAAGATTGTCTTAAAGAATGGTACTAACTCAATTGATAATTTAAGAAAAGAACCATATATTGAATTAATTGATTTATCAGGATTACAAGTAGATGCTTATTCATCATATATTGGTGGAGAAGTAAGACTTGCGATATACTTTGATGGAACTAAGACTTATCCAATTAGTGGATTTAGCTTCAGTGGTAATCTTAATGAAGTAATTAATAATATGGAACTTTCTAAAGAAAAAGAAATGATTAATGATTATGAAGGACCATCCTTCATGAAAATACCTAATATAGAAATTATCTAAAATAAAATGATAGATTCATTAAGAATCTATCTTTTTTAATGTAATATTCAAGAATCTAAAGAAGATAATTGATATAATTTAAGAGGGTAAATATATATGAATATCGATCAATTATTAAAAGAAATGAAATTAAAAGATAAAATAGCTTTATTAAGTGGTGAAGGTCCATGGTATACTAAATCAATCAAGAAATATCATATTCCTAGCCTTAAGATGTCCGATGGTCCTCATGGACTAAGAACTATTCAAGATAAGGCTAATCTATATGATAATGATGAACCAATCCCAGCTATCTGTTATCCAACAGCATCTCTTACAGCTTGTTCATTTGATGTTGATTTAATGAAAGAAATGGGTGAGAAATTAGCAGAAGAAGCTCTAGCTAATAAAGTAAATATCTTACTAGGACCAGGAGTCAATATTAAAAGGAATCCGCTATGTGGAAGAAATTTTGAATATTTTTCTGAAGATCCATATCTTGCGGGGAAAATGGCCGCCTCATTTATTAAAGGTGTTGAAGAAAAAGGTGTCGCAACATCTTTAAAGCACTTCGCATGTAACAACCAAGAATATCATCGTCTCACATCATCATCGATTGTTGATGAAAGAACTATGAGAGATATCTATCTTAAACCATTTGAAATTGCAGTAAAAGAAGGACATCCTTCAACAGTAATGTGTAGCTATAATAAGATTAATGATGTCTATAGTAGTGATAATCATTGGTTATTAACTGATGTATTAAGAAATGATTTTGGCTTTAATGGTCTAGTTATAACTGATTGGGGTGCAATGTCTAATCGCGTAGAAGCTATTAAAGCTGGATGCGATTTAATGATGCCAGGTGGTTCTAACTATGGTGAACAAGCTATCAAAAAAGCATTAAAGAATAAAGAAATATCGATTGCAGATATTGATAAATGTGTAAGAAGAATCTTAGAATTAGTAGATAAGAAAAAAGATATTTTAAATAATAATTATCAATATGATATAAATAGCCATCATGATTACTGCATGAAAATAGCTGAAGAAAGTATGGTATTATTAAAGAATGAAGATAATATCCTACCACTCTTTGAAAATGATAAAATAGCCTTAATCGGTAATATGGCAAAAAATTACCGTTTCCAAGGAGAAGGTAGTAGTCATGTAAAAGTTTTAAAAAAAGATAATTTATTTGATCAATTAAGATATGATTATTATGCTGATGGTTATAATTTAGATGGATCTACTAATGATAAATTAATAACTGACGCCATTAGTATTGCAAAAAATGCTGAAAAAATTGTATTAATATTAGGTTTACCTGATATATATGAAGCAGAAGGCAGCGATAGATCAAATTTAAATCTACCAGATGGTAATATTAGATTATTAAAAGAATTATTAAAAATTAATAAGAACTTGATATTAGTAATCATCAGTGGCGCTCCGGTAGAAATACCGAATATTGATGATATAAAAGGCTTAATCTGGGCAGGTTTAGGTGGCGAAGCAGGAGCTAGTGCTCTAACTAATATCTTAAACGGAAAAGTAAATCCAAGTGGAAGATTAGCTGAAACATGGCCAATAGCTTATGATGATATAATAAATGGTAAATATTCGATGGCTCCACATATTGATAGTGAATATCGTGAAGGAATATATGTTGGATATCGTTATTTTGATAAAAAACAAATTAAACCATTATTTAATTTTGGTTATGGCTTATCCTATACTACTTTTAAATATTCCAATATTCGTCCAATTGATAATAAAATCCTAATAGATATAACTAATACTGGTAATATATATGGTAAAGAAAGTGTATTATTATATATTTATAATCCTAAAGAATATATCTATATGCCAATAAAAGAATTAAAAGGGTTTAAAAAAGTTGCATTAGATGCTAAAGAAACTAAAACAATTGAATTTATAATTGATGAATATACTTTTAATACTTGGGATTATGGTTATAAAAAATTAAGTGGTGATTATATCATAAAGATAGGAACTGAAGAATTAAATTATCATTTAGATGCTGATTATATCAATCAAGATATATATAAAAATACTTGGTATGAAACATTAGAAGGTATTCCTACAAGAGAAGATCACCAATTATTAACTAATAAATTATATAAAGAAACAAGAAATAAAAAAGGATCTTTTAATCAAAGTAATTCATTAGAAGATATGAAAGACTCTTCAAGAATGGTTAATTTTATTTATAAAATAATCATGAAGCAAGTAGCAAAACATTTTAATATGAAAGCTGATTTAAATGATCCAGACTTTAGATTAGTCTTTTATTCCGTATCAGAGAATTCATTAAGTAATTTAATAATATGTTCAGGCCTAGATGAAGCATTAATGAATGCAATCATTAGTTTTGGTAATGGACACAACTTAAAAGGAATAAGATATTTAATCTTTAAACGCTAATTACTTTTATTAATTTAAAAAAATTAGTATAATATACACAAAAAGGAGATGATATAATGATTAGCAAAAAGTTAGCAATTGATGTATTAAATGCTGCTTTAGCAACCGGTGCTGATTATGCAGAAATATTCTATGAAGATTCAATTAATAATAGTTTAGAAATTGAAAATGGTAGAGTATCTGTTTCAACAGCTAATTCAATGTGTGGTGTAGGCTTAAGACTATTGAAACAATATCAAACAGTATATGGTTATACTAATGATTTATCAAAGAAAGGCCTAATGAAACTTGCGGAAAGCTTATCTCATAGTTTTAATGGTGAAAGATTAATCACTGTTACTAAACTTGATATGATTAAAGCAAAGAATCGTAATCCAGTTAAGAATAGTTATTTAAATGTATCTAAAGAAGAAAAGATTGCGCTAGTAAAAGAAGGACTAGATGCTATTAAAGAATTAAATGATCCTCGTATTGTTAGAACTCGTGGTGTATTTTTAGATAATCATCGTTTTGTAGCTGTTTTTAATTCTAAAGAAAAATGGTTCAAACGTGAACAAGAATTCGGTAGAATCAATTATGCGGTAGTAGCAGCTAATGAAAATGGCTTTGAAACTGGTTTTGAAGGCCCTGGTACTCAAGATGATATTAATTATTTTAGAACTAAAATATCACCTAAAGAAAAAGCTCTACATGCTGCAACTCTTGCGTTACAAAATCTAGATGCTAAAGAATGTCCATCTGGTAAAATGCCAGTTGTAATTGGTAATGGATGGGGTGGAGTATTATTCCATGAATCGTGTGGACATCCACTAGAAGCTTCTGCAATCAGTAAGAACTTAAGCTGCTTCAGCGGAAAACATGGTGAAAAGATTGCATCAGACATCGTAAGTGCAGTGGATGATTCAACAATGCCGCATGAATGGGGTTCAATTGATATCGATGATGAAGGTAATCTTGGAACTAAGAGATTATTAATTAAAAATGGTATCTTACAAGATTATATGATTGATGATGCTAATGGTAGAAGAATGAATCGTGAAGGTAATGGCGCATGTCGTCGTCAAAATTATCGTTATTGTCCTACATCAAGAATGTCTAATACCTATATTTGTAATGGTAAATCAAGTCCTGAAGAAATTATTAAAGCTACTAAACTTGGTCTATATGCAGTAAGCTTCAATGGTGGATCAGTAGATCCTACAACAGGTGAATTCAATTTCGGTTGTAGTGAAGCATATATCATCCGTGATGGTAAGGTATGTGAACCAGTTAAAGGCGCAACATTAATCGGTAAAGGTTTTGAAATCTTACAAAAGATTGATATGGTTGGAAATGACTTAGCTCTTGCTCAAGGTATGTGTGGTGCCGCATCAGGTTCAATTAGAACTAGTGTTGGTCAACCTACAATCAGAGTTAGTGAAATTACTGTTGGTGGAAGAGGAGGAGAATTAAAATAATGAAATTCGATAAGTTTTTTGTTCTCGCAAAACAAGCTGGTATTGAAGATGCTCAATTATCAATTACCGAAGATACTAATCTAGAATTTTCTTTATTCCATTCAGAAGTATCTAATTATGAAAATAATAGTGAAATGAACATCTTAGCTCGTGGTATCATCAATGGTAAAATGGGTACTGCATCTTGTGATACATGGGATAATAATAAATGTAAATTCCTAGTAGATCAAATTGTTCAAAACGCAAAAGTAATTGAAGAAGAAGATCCTGCCTTTATTTTTGAAGGAAGTCCTAAATATAAGAAAGTAAATGCTTATAACAAAGAATTAGAAAATGTAACATTTGATGAAAAGCTTGCTAAATTAAAAGAATTAGAATCTTTAATTAAATTTGGTGATCCTCGTATCATCGAAGTAGGTCAAGTAGCTTACATGGAAAAGGTATCAAAAAGAACCTTAATTAATTCTAAAGGCTTAAAATTAAATAGTAAATCTAATTATTTCGCAGCATATGGAGTAGGTGTTGCTCAAGAAAATGGTCAAGTAAAGAGTGAATTTGATTTCACATTTGGACAAGATTTCTCTAAATTTGATCCAAAAGAACTTGCAAAAAGAATTGTTGAAAAGACAGTTGGTCAATTAGGTGGTCATCCATGTGAACCAAATAGTTATAAAACAGTTCTTGCACCAAGTGTAGTTGCATCATTTGTTTCTGTCCTTGCATCATACGCATCAAGTGAAGATGTTCAAAAGAAATCATCACTATTTATTGATAAAGTAGGAGAACTTGTTGCATCAAAGAAGATTACAATTGAAGATCGTCCACTTAATAAATATGGATTCACTAGATGGTTTGATGATGAAGGTGTCGCAACATACGATAAACCAATCATTAAGAATGGTGTATTACAAGGCTATTTATATAATCTAACCACTGCCGCAAAAGATAATACTCAATCTACTGGTAATGGTTTTGGTGGTTCAAGTATTGGTGTACATCCAGCCTTCTTATATTTAAAACCAGGTAAGAAGACAGAAAAAGAATTATTTGAAGGAATTAAAGAAGGTGTATATATCACAAGTGTTGGTGGTTTACATGCTGGCTTAAATCCTCAAAGTGGTAATTTCTCATTACAATCATCTGGTTTCTATATTAAAGATGGTAAATTAGATTATCCTCTAGATCTAGTAACAGTATCAGGTAATATCTTAAAATTATTCCAAGATGTAACTGATGTTGCGTCTAATTCAGAAATTTCATTATCAGGTGCTATTACTTCTAGTATAGCTGTTAAGAAATTAACTATATCTTAAAAATAAAAAGAAATATAAGTTTAATACTTATATTTCTTTTTTTAATGTATTAATGTATTAATGTATTAATATCTCTAATATATTTTTATTATTAACATAATTATAATTATGACTTAAATTAATATTAGTTTCCACAAATGGATTATTCTTTTTACCTTTATCAATAAATGTAAGAATTAAATTATTCTTTGTTTTATTAAATTCGATTCTTAGATATATCTCTTTAGGATCATTATCATAATTGTTACTAATATTATTAATTATTTCTTTAATTAAAGATTTAATATTTAATGCTTGATCATTAATAAAATCTTCTTTATTAAATGTATGATCAACAAAACTACTTATTTCATGTAAATCAGGCTTATTAAAGATTTTTTCATAATCATTAATAATATCACCTTCATAAGTAATACTCATTAAAGTAATATCATCGGACTGTTCAGCACCAAAGGTAAATTCCTTTAATTTATCTTTTAATTCATAATGGAATTTAATCATTGATGAAAATTCTTGACTATTAGCAAGTTCTAGTAATCTTTCATCACCAAATAATTCATCATTTTTAGCTTTTGCTTCAGTAATACCATCTGTATATAAGGTAATAGAATCACCACTTGCTAATTTAAATTCACCATTATCAAAATTTAATCCTTCTATTCCTCCAAGAACAAAACCAGAAGGACAATCTAAGAAGAAAGAATGATTATTATTTCTAATTAGTGGTGGATTATGGGCAGCATTACTATATTTAACAATTCCTGTTGTTAAATCAATAATACCAATAAAAGCTGTAACAAACATACTTGCTTCATTATTCTTACATAATGCATTATTAATCTCTTCTAAAGTTTTACCAGGTTCTTTATTGATTGATACTAAATTTTCAAAGCAAGTAATAGTCTTCATCATAAACATTGCAGCTGGTATTCCTTTACCGGATACATCACCAATAATAAAAGCTACATGATTTTCATCTAATTTAAGATAATCATATAAATCACCACCAACTTCTTTAGTTGGTTTTATTTCAGCTATTATTTCTAATTTCTTTGTTTTAATGAAATTATTAGGTAAAGCAGCAGATTGAATTTGTGCTGCATATGATAATTCAATATTTATTCTTTCTTTATCTTTAGTAATATTAATTTCATCAGTTAATAATTTATGAGTACGAATATTTAATCCATTACATGCGACAAAGATTACAGTTAAGAAGACTGCTCTTGATAAATAATAGAAAATAAATACTTTAAAGAATCGATTCTTTTCTACTGCAAGTTCTAATCTTTCTTTAAATCCATCAGGTTGGAATAAATAAGGATCGCCATTACTATCAACCATTAATTTACCACTAGTTAATAGATTAGGATCATATTCACCAAGTAACATTCCTAAATAGATACATATTAACATACTAAATAATACTGACGCAAACACAATACGACATGTTTTAGGATTGTAGTAATGATTAGAAATAACGATTACTGCTGCCCATCCGATTATCGCATGCTTTGGCACAATGATATTTAGAATACAGATAATTCCTAAAAAGGAATTAAGTAAGAAATATTTAAATTTAGGATTATATAAATGCTTAGTTCTAATCCAAAATGCTGATGATATAGAAATCAGAATATTAATGGGGAAGAAAATATTAACTAAAGTATAAGAATTAAGAGGAAATAATCCAATTAAATAGAATACCCAAATGACTAACATCATAATACTTGATACAACAAGGATATTAATCATTTGTTTATTAGCTGCTATTTCATTATCATGAAGAATATTATTCTCAATTTCATTATTCATAGGTTAGAGTCCTATATTTAAATCATCATATAATGGAAGTAATTTAAGTAATCTTTCCTTACAACCATTAAAACGAATAGTATTATTTGGTTCAAATGTCTTATTCCACCATAGCATATGAATATAGGAAACAATTCTAATCTTATTGAGAATATCTTCATTATATTCAGGTAGATAATATTTTAAGGTATTGTAATATATATCAATTGATAACTTTTTAGGAATACCTAAGAATTTTTCTGAATTACCTTCCGCATCTTCTTCAAACACAATATAAGTTGCGTAAATAGCCGCAAGTTCAAAGATTGGATGTCCTCTAGATAAAGTATCCATATCAATAAGTAATAAATCATCTTTTTGGGATAAGATATTCTTAATATGACAATCTCCATGAATTAAAGTAATTCTTTCATCGATGCCTTCAATAAGTTTCTTCATCTTTAAATAATCATTATTATCAAGATATTCTTTAATAAATTCAATCTTATTTAGCCAACTAGCTTTAGTAGATGGAAGATTTTCATCATTTGATTCTGTAGTATTAATAATTTTTAATAGTTCTGCATATTTTTTAACTAATTCATCAAATCGATCAGGATTATCTCTAAACAAATCACGAAGACTTGTTGCATCTAACATCTCAAATCTTACACCATATTTATCTTTTACCTTAACTACATCAAAAGATATTGCGGTAGGAATACCTAAGATAAAAGCTTCTTTAGCTAATTTCAATTCTCTTTCAATATTTGGAATATTAGTTTCATTCTTAAAGACTTTAATAATAGTATCATTACTAATACGATATACTGTCCCCGCAAATCCTTCACCAATGATATCACAACCATCAACACTAATTTCTTGTAAAGCTTTCTTTACTTCAAGAATATTAGTAAATCCAGTCATCGATAAAATATCATATACTTCAAGATTAACATTAATTACTGATACATTATTGTAAAGCTTCTTTAATTTTAGGATAATTCTTAATCCAGCACTTGAGATATATGTAACACTATTAAAATCAAGAATAAGTTTATTAAATTCATTTTTATGATTTAAAATAATATCATTGATTTTATTTTCTACATCTTCCGCATTACCAGAATTAATTTCTCCTACACATTTAATTGTAAGTACTTGTTCATTTAAAGTAAAATCCATAATTCACCTCGTTACCTTTTTTATTATTTTATCAAATTATTAAAAATAATTCTAGAAAAAAAGACTATAAATAAAAAATTAATTGATAGATTGAATTAATTAAAGATATATGTTATAATATTAAAGCTGAAAGAAGGACTGATTATGAAAAAAATAATATTTTTAATACTTATGTTAGTAGCAGCTATTACTCTAGGTTCATGTGAAATGCCTACTAATACTGATACTACTAAAGATCTAGAAAAGATATATAATGAATTATTTAAAGATATTGATATTAATCATGTAACTGAAGACCTACCTTTTGTTGAAAAAGTAGATCATGTTAAAATTACATATCAATCAAATAATGAAAAAGTAATATCTAATGAAGGAAAAGTTACTAGACTTACTATAGATACTAAAGTTGATGTTACTATTAAATTAGAATATCAATTACAAGATTATAAAGGAATAATTACTTTTACAGTTATTGGCTTAGATAATACCTATGATGATCCTGATGATCCACTTAATCCTGTAACTACATCCTTAGATGAAGCAGTAGCTAATTATAAAGCATTAAAGAAATATACACTTACTGAAGAATATTCTTATGATAATAAAGATTTATATAAGAATGTATATGATGTAGATAATACTTTAATTAAATTTGATACCCTTAATTATTTTGATGATGGTAATTTTGAACAATTATATTATCTATATTTAATTAATGGTGAAATATCAGGAATTGTAGCTGATTATGATGGAGAATATTATGCTAATATCGGTATTGATGAAGCATTTGAATATGAATATTTCTATTTAGATATTTATCAATTTTCTCATCTTAGTGCTGAATATGAAGCATTAGGTAATAATGTTTATCGTGCAAAACGTCCTAATGATGCCGGAAAAGAAATCTTAGGCGATGCTGATATGGTGACAGATGATAATGGTACTCAATCATCATATAGTGAAGTATTTACATCAGTAATCATTGAATTACAAGAAATAAATAATAAATATTATTTCTCTAAATTAACATTTACTGGTTCCGCAACCATTAACAATGAAGCTAAACCATTTACTAATGTCTTAACATTTACTAATATTAATAATGTTAATTTAGAATATCCTACTAATATTCAAGCAGATGATGAAACTATCAGTGATTTATATGAAATGGAAGCAGGAGATTCTGCCTACGTTAAAGTAACTGTTGCGGCATTCTATGGAAGCTATTTATATGTTACTGATGAAACAGGTTCAATTATTGTCTATTTACCAAAGAATTCAACAATTACAACTAATCTAAAGGTTGGTAGTGTAATTAAAGTATCTGGAACTATTGATATTTATAATAATTTATATGAATTGAAAGTAGCAGCTGATACTGATATTGAAATCTTAGATGAAACGAGTGTAGTAACAAATCGTCAAATTGGAAATGTTGCGTCAATTAATTCGGAAAATATGGGTGAAGTAGTTGATTTAATTGATGTAAAATTAGGTTCTATTACTTTAAATCAATCAAAAGATACATCAATTACTTTAACTGATTCATATGATAATACAATTACTTTATTTGTTAAGAGTGCTCAAGCTGCTCAGTTCAAACAAATCTTTAATAAAGTAGATACTGAACAACTTGTAACAATTTATAATTTAGGTGTTCAAGTATATAAGACTAATCTTCAATTATGTTTAACTAATCAAACTACATCACATCTATCTTCATATCGTTTAAATTATAAAACAAAAATCGTATTTACAGGGACTAGTTTAGAAGAAGCCTTAAGCGATATTGAAATAACAGTTTATGGTGAATCATCAAATACTGTATATCATTATGCTGATATGGAAATTGAAGGTACATATAATAAAGATCAAGCTGGTCTATATACCTTAACTCTTAAATTTGGTAATTATGAAGTAGAAATTACTATTAAGGTTGTCGCAAAGAAATTCTATGAACATGCTAATTTCAAGATTCATCGTGAAGTAGCAAAAGAACTTACTAATTATCAACCTGGTCTACCTTCTACTGGTGATGTAAATATCTTAGTTATTCCAATTAAATTTACTAATTCGCCTGCATATGATTTATCAATCGTTGAAAAAGGCTTTAATGGAACAAATGCTGATACTGGATGGTATTCATTAAAATCTTATTATAAAGAAGTATCTTATAATAATTTAAATTTAAATGCTAATATTCTTTCTCCATATGAAACCAATGAAAAATATGATACAAGTAAGGGTGAAACTGGAGTAGAAGATTATCGTTATTTCAAGAATGCTATTGAATATTATGATAATCAAATTGATTATTCAACATATGATCAAAATGATGATGGCTATATTGATTGTGTATATTTATTATATCTAGCACCAATTAATTATAGTGATAATGATACTTTATGGTGGGCATATTGTTATGAATATTATGAAGAAGAAGGTCAAACAGAGCTTCAATTTGATGGTGTTGGTCTAGATTGGTATTTATGGTTTAGCTATGATTTCTTTAAAGAAGATTTTAATGGTAATACCAATGTTTCAATCAATTGTGAAACAGTAATTCATGAAACTGGTCATGCGTTAGGATTAGATGATTATTATGATTATGATACATTGGTTGGTCCTAAAGGTGGTATTGGTGGTCCATTCATGATGGATTATAATCTAGGTGATCATGATCCATTCTCTAAAGCAATTCTTGGATGGATTAAACCAGCATATACATTCTATCAAGATGTAACTATGGATTTAAAATCATTTGCTACTTATGGTGATGCGTTAATCGTAGCTAAAAATGATAAAGAATCATTCTATGATGAATATTATATTCTAGCGTTATATACTCCAACTGGTGTCAATGCCGCAAAAGCTGGAACGGAATATGGAAATTTCTCTACTACAGGTTTAATGATTTTCCATGTAGACGCAACAACTAAGCCTGCTGGTGATATGGGAGTTATTGATATTTTCCAATATAATAATGGTAATACTTCTCATAAATTAATTCAATTAGTCGAAGCAGATGGTAATAATGATATCTTAAATGATGAATTTGCAAATGATAATGATTTATTCAAACAAGGTGATTCATTAAAGCTTACTTGGTATGATGGAGAAGTAACAAATATTACAATTACAGTAACTGAATTAACTAATACTAATTGTAAGATTACTGTTAATTTCTAAAAAATAATGCTATTTAGAGGAATCTAAATAGCATTTTAATTATAATAATATATAAATGATATACATTTTTTCTGATTAAAGGAGAAAATCTATGAAAAAAATTATTATACTTTTAATCATTTTATTACTATTTACTTTTAGTTGTAGTAATAATAAAGAATATGAAGTAACAATAGAAATGTATCATCAAAATAGTGAATATTTTAACCAATCAATTATATTAAAAGTGATAAAAGTAAAAGATAATTCGATTATTAATGATGAAATAATAGATGATATTTATAATGAAACATTAATTCCTGCATTAGGAATGACTATCCTAAAAAGAATAGATAGTAGCTCTTTAGATAGAAAACTATATATAGACAAATCATTTAATACACTTTATGATGAAATTAAAATCAATAAAGCACAAACATACTATCTAAAATGTAATTCTTTTTCTATGTCTTCAACAGGAAATCTAGATAAGGATGCATTCACAATATCTTATAAAGATGGCTTTATTACAATATATAAATATAATTTTTATCATATATATCAAGGTGATATAATTAAACCAGAAGAATTAAAAGAATTTATATATAACTATTATAAAGAATTATCATATTTCATTAATCAAGATATTGATTATTCAAAAATAGATGAATTAGAATATTCATTTTCTAACGTAATATTTGATGAAAAATTAGAAAATGAGCAGATTTTTACCTTTAATCTAATTGATAATACATATAATGATAATGTACTTAAAACATTATATATAGATAAATAGATGAATTAAGAATGCTTAGTTCATCTTTTTTCTTTTTTCATTTATTTGATTAATTATAAATAAAATGGTATAATATAATGATTTTGAGGTTAAGAATATGACTAAGAAGAAAATTATTGAAAAATTAATTATAATCCTATCATTAATAACCGTCCTAGTATTATTGACATTCTTCTTAAAGGATATTATGATTCCTTTTATTAAATTAGAAATAAAGAATGATTTAGAAGGGGCAAAACAATTATTATTAGAGCGTAGTGTTCTAGGCTTTTTAGCTGTTACTATTGTTGAAGCATTACAAATGGTAGTTATCTTTATTCCCGCTGAATTCATTCAAATATCATCAGGCTTAAGTTATCCAGTATGGCTTGCGGTAGTATTATGTGATGTAGGAGTATGTTTAGGTGCAACAATTATTTTTATATTAGTACGTTCATTTAAATTCAATAATGATGCATATGAAAAGAATTTAGAAAAGATTGAAAGATTAGCTCATAGAAGTAAGAAAGAAAAGAGTACAATGTTACTAATGTATTTCTTATTCTTTATGCCTTTAATTCCTTTTGGAGCTATTTGTTATTATGGAAGTAGTACTAAAATAAGATATTGGAAATATATCTTAACAGTATCAACCGGAGTAATACCTTCAATTCTTACATCAATTTTAATGGGTACTGCTGCTAAAGCCTTTATCTCTAACGCAATGCCTATTTGGTTATTAATTCTTATTATCATTGGTTGTGGAGCATTATTATTCTTGATTATCTTCATCTTCTTAGATAAGATATATTTTAAAGAAAACAATGGAACTCCAGATTCTGTTATTTCAACTACATTTATGAGAATCTATAATCTATTCAATAAGAAAAAACAAACTTATACAATTGATGAAGAATTATCTAACATAATTAGTAATCATAAAGAACCATATTTTATTCTAGCTAATCATACAACATATAATGATTTCTATCATACATCGAAAATTAATCGTAATGTTAATTATTCAATTGTTGCTAATGAATATTATTTAAATTATCCAATTATTCATCATCTAGCTAAAAAGACTGGTTTTATCAGTAAGAAATTATTTAATCGTGATGTATCTACTAGTTTGAAGATCTCGAGAATGATTAAAAAAGGCTATCCTATCTTTATTTGTCCTGAAGGAAGATTATCTCTAGATGGAACTAATTATCCAATCATGGAAAAGAGTGGAGCATTCTATAAGAAATTAGGAACTGATGTTATTATTATTAGAATTTATGGTGGTTATTTCTCTCATCCTAAATGGAGAAAACGTCATTTTAAATCAGATATTCATATATCTTTAAAACGATTAATCACTAAAGAAGAAATAATGAATATGAGTGCTGATGAATTAAATGATATTATTGATGAGGCTATGCAATATGATGAAAATCTAGAACATCAAAATGTATATCATCAATTAAATAAAGCATTAGGACTTGAAAATGTCTTATATCGTTGTGTTGATTGTGGAGCCCTTTATTCAACTAAAACGAAGAATAATGATTTAATATGTAGTCATTGTGGTAAAATTCATCATTTAAATGAACATTATCAATTTGATGATGAAATTAAAACAATTCATAATTATTATGAAAAGATTAAATCATTAGAATTAAATACTTTAAATGAAATTAAATTAGAAACGAATGTAAGAACTAAGATCTTTAAGAAAGAATCACATTCAACTAAGAAAGAAAAAGGTAAATGTATTCTTACTAAAGATAAATTTATTTATGAATCAAAGAAACATTCATTTGAAATTGAATTATCTAAATTATTAGCTCTTCCATTCTCCTGCAATGAAGAATTTGAATTATATCATGAAGATCAATTATATTACTTCTATCCAACTGATAATAAACGTCAAGTAGTTAGATGGGCATTAATTGTTGATCTTGTTAAGGAATTAGAAAATGGAAAAAAAGAAAACTTTACTGAATGTATCTAAAAAAACATTCATTCAAGTAACAATTTTATTACTTGCGATACTCATTATTTCAATCATTCTTACATATGTTATTCCTTGTGGAGAATTTGGATTAAATAGTGATGGTACAACTAATTATGCTGATTATATTGTAAGAAATGATTTAAAAGGTATTAATATCTTTAAAGGAATTCTTGCGCCAATCTTAGTATTTGCGTCAAGTGATGGCTTATCTTTAATAATGTTATCATTATTCTTATTCATCATTAGCGCATCATTTCAAGTAATGAATGATGTAGGTGGAATAAGAGTATTAATCGGTGCTGCTACTGATAAATTTAAGAATAAGAAAGAATTATTAGTAATTATTATTTCTTTAATATTTATGATCTTTGGAGCATTCCTTGGTCTATTTGAAGAAATGCTAACTATGCTACCAATTGTTACAATTCTTTTTGTAGTATTAGGCTTTGATTCCTTCACTGGCTTCTTAGTATCTATTGTTGCATGTGGCTTTGGATTTGCATCAGCAATTACTAATCCCTTTACGGTGATTCTTGCATCAGAATTAATAGGTGTACCAATTACAACCCATATCTATTTTCGATTTATTATTTTCTTTGTGATGTTTGCTTTATTATTGATATATATCTTTTCATATATTAATAAGATAAAAAAAGATCCATCCAAGAGTTATACATATAATCATGACCTTGCATTAAAAGAAAAATTAAATAATGAAGATGAAGAAGTAGATAATACTAATAATAAAAAGATTGCTCTTACATATATAATCTTCTTATCATTAGGTTTATTAATCATTATTCTTTTTTCCTTCATATCTAGCTTAAGAAGCTATACAGTAGTTGCGTTAATCGCCTATTTCTTAATCTTTGGTATCTTAAGTGGTTATATTGCGTCAAAGAATATTAAATTAGTAATGAAGAGCTTTGGTAAAGGATTACTTGCAAGTCTTCCAACTCTAGTATTTATTGCTTTTGCAGCATCAATGAAATATGTATTAGTTGAAGGAAATATCATGCCTACTATTATTCATCAGATTAATAGTATCGCAAGTGGTTCTAATATTTATTTAGTAGCAATTATTCTTTATTTAATTGTTCTAGTATTAGAATTCTTTATCTCTTCATCAACTGCTAAAGCAATTCTAGTAATGGGACTACTTTCAGTTGTATCACTTGGCTTAAGTAAACCATTATTAGTACTTATTTATACCTTTGGTGATGGATATACTAATATTTTATTTCCAACATCTCCGGTATTATTAATATCTCTAGCAATGATTGAAATAGAATATTTCAAATGGATTAAGAAGAGTTGGTGGCTATTTGTTATTAATTTCTTATTAGTCATTGGCTTTATTTCTTTAGCTATTTTTATTGGCTATTAATATTTATTAATAAAGTATTATAGATTAATTTCTATAATACTTTTTTTTATTTATAAAAATTTATAAACGTTTTCATTGTTATGAATATAAAAAAATGATATAATTATAATGAATGAAAGGAAGGCAAAAAATGAAAAAAATATTAAGTATATTTTTAGTATTAGTTCTTATCTTTGCGGTTACAAGCTGTAAAAAAGATAAGAATGCTACATTGTCTTTAAAAGATCAATCAATTGAATTAAAGGTTGGCGATTCTTATACCATTAATCCAACCATTGCTGAAGCAAAGGATACATCATTTAATGTTGAACTTATCGGCGATTCAAGTGTACTTGAAATTAAAGATAATGTAATCACAGCTAAACAAGCTGGTGAAGTAACTGTTAAAGTTTCACTAAAATCTAATCCAGATGCTAGTAGTCAATTAACAGTAAAAGTAAGGTCTGAAGATGATATTGATCCAGCTCCTACTGAAATTATTATTGTTGGTTCAAGTACTCTAACTGAAGGAGAACAAACCACTTTAGCTGTTACTTTACAGAATCTTGAAGGAACTATTACTTTTAGATCAAGTGATGAAAATATCGCAACAGTTGATGGCCAAGGTAAAGTTACCGCAGTAAAAGCAGGTAGAGTTGTAATCACTGTTTTAGTTGGCAATGAATCTAAAGATTTCCCTATGGAAATTACTGCTAAACAAGTAACTCCTCCAACATCAACTCTTAAATTAAGTGGTGATGATATTGTCTTTGTTGGAAAAACTATCACTTTAAAAGCTGAAAAGACTAATCTTGAAGGAACATATTCATATTCATCAAGTGATGATACTATCGCAACAGTTACTCGTGGTGGTATTGTTAAAGGTATTAGTGTAGGTACAGTTACTATTACTGTTGAATGTGGTGGATTAACTGCAACTAAAGATGTTGAAGTTAAAGCTCTTCCAGTAATTGAAATTGCAACAACTGCTCCAGATCATCTAGTAGTTGGTGAAACATTAGATATGAAAGAATTATTAACATTGACTAATACTACTTTAGCTGATCTAGAATATAAATCAAGTGATGTATCAGCTGCTACAATATCTAATGATGGTATTGTAACTGCATTAAAAGAAGGTACTACTAAGATTACTATTTCTTATTTATCAGTTAAAGCAACTTTAATCCTAGATATTTATGGACCTAAAGTAACAATCACTAATATTCCTACTCAATTAAATGTTGATGAACCATATCAATTGACATATAAAGTAGAATATTCAACAGCAAGTGTATCATTTAAATCAAGTAATGAAAATGTCGCAACAGTTACTAATGCTGGTTTAATCAATCCAATTGATGTAGGTACAGTAACTATTACTGCAACTTGTGATACAGCTACAACTTCATTTACTGTAACTGTTAAACCAGGAAGAATTACTATTACATATGATTTCAATGGTGGATATTCAGAAGAATTATTAGTTGCTAAAGCTAGTAATGAACCTAAGATTCCAATTAATAGTTATAATACTGTTAATGGTGGTTTCTGGACAAATTATTCAACAGATATCTTCTTTATGGATAAAGATCATTATATGAATGCAACATTCTCAGATCGTATCTTCCTTGCAAAAGATCCAGAAACTGGTTTATATAAAGTAATTGGCTTTACCGCAACTGGTTCTGCTCCATGGATGAGTGATGCTGAATACGCAATCGTTATTTCTAATTCATATAGTGGTACTCATGGTGGTTATAATATTACAATTAAACCAATAACTCTTCAAATTCAAGTAGGTGATTATGTAGCCTTTGATGGAGATTTCACTACTTGTAAAACTGGTGTTGAAGTAAATGCATATTTCTATCATGATCCAAAAGTTAAAGGATCACTAGTAGTAGAATATAAAGCAGGCATGGAATTAATTAAACCAGGTAATCTTGGATATCGTTTCTTAGGTTGGTATAATGGAGAAAATTTAGTAGAAGATATTTCTTCATTAACTAAATCAGTTAAATTACAAGCTCATTGGGAAGCATTAAATCCAGTAACTAGTCTAGATATTAAGAATGCACCAGATGAATTATTAGATACTGATACATTACAACTAGACGCAAGTGTTGTACCAAGTGATGCATATTTCAAGACAATTCTATATTCATCAAGTGATACAACTATCTTTGAAGTAGATGCTAATGGTCTTATTACCGCAAAGAATGCTGGTACCGCAACCTTAACTATTACTGATTATTTAAAGAATGTTGTCTTTACTAAAGAAATAACTATTTATCCTAATAAGACAATCACTATTGATTTTGATCAAATCTATCGTGGTTATTTACCAGCTGGAAGTTCAATTAATGTTACTCCTCATGCATATGGTAAAGGCTTAGATGGTGCAGCATTCAAATATGAATCAAGCTCACCAGATAATGTTACAATTGATAATACTGGTAAGATTACTGCAGTAGCTAATGGTACATCAACTATTACTATTAGTATTGTAGGTGAAGAAACTGTTAATATTACATTCCTTGTGACTGTTAAAGAATATGGTGATGATACTGAAATAGATAAATTAGTTAAATTACTTGTAGATAATAACTTTGGTCAAGTAGAATATGGTAATGTAAGCTTATATAATGATGGTAAGAAACGTGTATATGATTCAATCTATGGTAGTGTTAACCGTTATTTATTTGATCCATTCACAATTCATCGTGATTATGAATCAGTAGCAGTTAATACTGGTACAAGTCATACTACAAGAAGAGCTACTGACCAAATTGAATTTGTCTGTGTTCATGATACTGCCACTCTTACTGGTACAGTTGTAAGTATCGCATCAGGTATGGCTAATGAGCATAATGGCGGTGCATCAATTCACTATACAGTAGGTAATGATGCTATCTATAGCGTAGTTCCAGAATCATTAATCGCATGGCATGCAGGTGATGGAACTGGTACTCCATTCGAATGGTCTAATTCAGGTGTTAGTGTAGTAGATCCAACTAAAGCTCCAACCTTTGGTATGGTTAAAGAAAGTGATACATATTATTTAACAATCAATGGAACTAAATCATCAATTACACTACCTACAAGTACAATCACTAATGAAACATATAAGCGTCTAACTTATCTTGGCCCTACTTGGAAAGTAGTAGATGGTAAATATTATATTGGTACTATTTGGTATTCAAAAGATTATGGATATCTATCATCTCATGGTGGTAATAATAATTCAATTGGTATTGAAATGAATGTTAACTTAACTAATGATATCTATGATACATGGCAAAGAACTGGTCAATTAGTTGCGGATATCTTAATCAGAAATAATCTAGATTTAACAAGAGTTAAGATGCATAATACATTCTCAGGTAAGAACTGTCCTCAATGTATCTTATCAGCTGGCAACTGGGATATGTTTATGGAATTCGTAGCAATCAACTATGAAATTATGACTAAATATCCAGATGCTAAGATTTCAATTAAATCTAATAATCCTGATATCTTAGATGATACTGGTAGAATCTTTAATCCACCACTACTTACAACTGAAGTATCTTATGATCTAACAGTTGAATTAGGTGGTGATTCTAGAACTGTTACTCTTCATTCAATTGTTGCAGGTACAACAACTTGGGAACAATGGGATGGCGAATATCTAGCATCAGATATTTGGAATAATGGACACTATAGTTTAGTTAAATAAAAATATAAAGATAATATAGAGTTTTCTATATTATCTTTTTTTAATTGACAAAAGAACCATTTTGTAGTAAAATATAAACGTAATTAAAAAGAAAGGAAATTAGAAATGAAAAAAATTAAATTTTTATTTTTATGCTTATTAGTCCTAACATTATGTTCATCATTATTCCTTGCGTCATGTAAGAATAATAATAATGAAGAAGGACCAAAAGAAGAACCTGTTGAATATACTATTTCTTATGTTACTCCTGATGGTAAGGCAGTAAAATCAGAAAAATTAACAGATGTTGACAAAGCTAGTCTAGATTTTGGAATTGTATTAGATGGCTATCGTTTCAATAATTCATTCTATGCTATGGTAGATGGAGAAGTTGTTGAATTAACTGATGAAACTTTAAGAACATTATTAAAGAATAATAAAGAATTAGTAGTTGTTGCGTCAGCAGAAATTACTAATGCATCAACTGTTATTAATATTTCAACTAATGTTAAAGATTTATTCAATGATAAATTAGTAGAAGAACAAACTGATTTAAAATTAAATGCTTATATCGATTATACTGATGTATCTTCATTTAAAGGCCCTCTATTTAATTTTGTATTAGAAGAAACTACTAAAGGAGAAGAAGGAGTTAGCAGTTCTACTTTAGCATTATGTTTAGCTGAAGGTGTATTAAAATTATTAGTAAATTCATATGGACTTTCAATTGATATTGATGCTCTTGCACAAAGAGTTATAGCTGAACTTGCAACTATTGAATTACCTGAAGGTATTGAAGAATATCTAGGAGAAGATGAAACATTACCTGATTTCTCAGCTATTACTGATCCATCATCATTATTAGATTTATTAGCTAATCTTCCAGAAGATGCTCAACTTGCATTAATGAATATTCTTGGTGTTATTTATACTGATGTATATCCAGCAGCATCTGAAGTAGTTAAAGTAGAAGAAGATGAAACTTCAACAACTGTTACTTTAAATTATGAATCATTAGTTGCAGTATTTGATGCAATGCTTGGTGTATTAGAATCAGATGAAAAAGTTCAATTACTTGCTGATAATATCTTCACTCTTGCAAAGATGGTTGTTGACAAATTAGTTAAATTCGGTCTAGAAGTTGAAGATTTCCCTGAAGAATTAACACCAGAAATGGTTGCTGATCTTCGTGCTGATATTAAAGAAGCTTTAACTGATGCTAAAGAAGCAATTGAAAAATCAGAATTACAAGCTACATTAAAAGTTCAACAAGATGGAACTAATCCATTAATTGATTTACATCTTTTATTTAAAGAAGAACAAGGTGAAGAAGAAACTGAAGTTCATGATATGGATGTAACTATTAAAGTATCAGTAGAAGAAGGCGCAAAAGTAGAAGCTCCTGAACATGATCCAGCTAACTTATCTGATCTTACAGAAACTATTTGGAGTGCAGTACAACCTCGTATTCAACAATTAAAAGATCTTATTGCAAAATTAGATTTCACTGAAGATGAAGTAGAAGGACTTCCTGAAGAATAAGAAAAGTTAAAATTAGGCTAACATTAAGTTAGCCTTTTATTATTGTTGAAAAATTAACATTTTTTTGATATAATTAATTATGAAGAAAGGTGGTTTAATATATGAAAAGATTTATCTTATTTATTCTATTTTTATCAATCCTATGTTTTGGAGTATCTTGTAAGAAAGAAAATGAAGAAGAAATAAAAGTAGATACATATACCATCCATTTTATTAGTGAAGATCATCCTATTGAATGTAATGATATTTCCTTTACTGATCCTTCTTTAGTAGTCTTACCTACCCCAACTACTAAAGGATATAAATTTGTTAAATGGGAATTCCGTTTTGGTAAACAAGTATTTGATGCTTCAAAGCTTGATACAATTATGAAAATGGCTGACAATTATCTCATTAATCTTTATGCAGTATGGGAAAATGCTTATCAAGGATATGATGGATTAGTAACAACAACTATTACTACTAATGAATCAACTAATACTTTTAATCATTCATTTAGTTTTATGAAATATGATTCAGAAGCTACATTAATTGATTTCACATATTATATTGATGATACACATACAATTAATTTATATCTACGTGATGAAATGGTTTATGCTGAATTTAATTATAATAATTCATATCGAATTAAAGCGCCAGCTGCTTTCCTTTCTAATTTAAAACTTGATGATCCATCATCAATCATTGATAAATTAAATATTAAGGATAGCGCAATCCTTACAGCAGCCCTTCTTACAATGATTAATTATCAATTAACTGATAATGGTTATTCAATTCAAGTAACATCTAAGAGTGTAAGTAATTTCTTAAGTGTCTTATCAACGCAATTATCTAATCCTCTTGTTTTAAACTTTGCAGTATCTTCACTTAAATCATTATCAAATGAAGTATTTAATTTAGTTCCTAATCTTGATCCAAGTGTTATTGCGGCATTAGGAGATATAATTGATGAAGAAGAAATTATTGAAAAAGTAAAAGAAAATATTGTAGTTATTCAAGATTTCTTAAAGACTTTTAATTTTACTTTAAAATTTGATGTTAATCAAAAAGAATTCCCAGGTATTAAAATCATTAATTTCAATTATGAATATCAAAATGGCGAAGAACCAAAAACAACTATTAATGTTAATCTTAAATTAACTGAAATTGCTTATCGTGATCCTTATGAAGTAATTGATAGTAATTATCCATCAGCAGATATTAAAGAAGTAATCGATAAAATCAAAGAAGGATTAAATATATGAAAACTATATATCTTGCGGGAGGATGCTTTTGGGGAGTAGAAGCATTCTTTCAAAGAATTAAAGGTGTCACTAATACTAAAGTAGGCTATGCTAATGGTGATACTGTTAACCCCTCATATGAAGATTTAAAAGCTCATCGTGCTACCCATGCGGAAACAGTAATGGTTGAATATGATGAATCAATTATTCCATTAGAAACAGTCCTTAGAGCTTATTTTTCAATTATTGATCCATATTCAGTAAATAAACAAGCTCATGATGAAGGATTACAATATCGTACTGGTATCTTTTATTTAAATGAAGAAGATCATAAGAAGATAATGAATTATGTCAATAAATTAGATGGTCATGAAGATTTCAAAATTAAGATTGAAAAATTAGATAATTTCTATGATGCAGAAGAATACCATCAATCATATTTAAAGAAGAATCCTCATGGATATTGCCATGTAGATTTAGATAAGGAATTCAAATGAGATTAGTAAGTTTTAATGTTAATGGTATTAGAGCAATTCTTGCTAAAGACTTTGATGATGATTTCTATCGTCTAAATGCCGATATCTTTAGTCTTAATGAAACTAAATTAAGTGAAGGATTAGCTTTTGATAATAATTTTATTTATATGCCACATGGCTATGAAGTATATTATACTAATTCAAAAATTAGAAAAGGTTATTCAGGAGTAGCAGTCTTTACAAGAATTCATCCTTTAAGTGTTCATTATGGATTAATCGATAATAAATATGATGAAGAAGGAAGAAGTATTACTTTAGAATTTGATAAATTCTATTATGTAGCAAGCTATGTTCCTAATGCTGGTGATGGTTTAAAAAGACTAGATTTTCGCCTTCAATATGAAAAAGATCTAATCGAATATTTTGATACATTAAATAAACCAATTATCTATGCAGGAGATTTAAATGTAGCTCATCAAGAAATTGATTTAAAGAATCCTAAAACTAATGTTGGTAATCCAGGCTTTACTAAAGAAGAAAGAGATGCTTTTACTAATTTATTAAATCATGGATATATCGATACTTATCGATATCTATATCCTAATAAGATTGAATATTCATGGTGGAGCTATCGCTTTAATTCTCGTGCTACTAATACTGGATGGAGAATTGATTATTTTATAGTATCGGATTCATTAAAAGATAAAATTATTGATAGTAAGATTCATACTGATATTTATGGTAGTGACCATTGTCCAGTTGAACTTGATATCGATTTATAGAAAGGAAATAATATGTTTACAAACGCAAAACCAATTGATTTAGAATTATTAGATAAATATAATAAAGAAATAGAAAATGATAAAGAAGCTAAACTACTTCAACATGCATTAAGTAGATCATCAATTAAGAATGCAATCTATAATCAAAAAGCAATTCATGATTTAAGCGCTGATTTCTCAATTCAAGTAAAAACCTTATCTGCTACTAATCAACAATCTAGTGGTAGATGCTGGATATTTGCCGCAACAAATCTTTTAAGAGAAATAGCTGCCAAAAATCTAAATGTTGAAAAATTTGAATTAAGTCAAAATTATATCTCATTCTATGATAAATTAGAAAAGATTAATTATGCATTAGAAGCATGTATTGACTTTGCACCAAAAGAACATGATGACCGTGTCGTTGCTCAAATCGTATCATATCCTGTTAGTGATGGTGGTCAATGGGATATGTTTAAAGATTTAGTAAAAAAATATGGAGTTGTGCCTCAATCAGTAATGACTGAAACATATATCTCTAATCATACTCGAGAACATAATTATATTGTGAATAATGCAATTAGAAAATTTGCTGCTACTGCTCATAAGATGTATTTAGAAGGTAAGAGCGAAAAAGAAATAAGAGCATTAAAAGATAAAATCTTAAAAGAATTATATCGTTCTTTAGTAATTGTTTTTGGCAGTCCAGTAAAAGAATTTGATTTTGAATATACTGATAAAGATAATAAATATCATATTGAAAGAAACATGACACCTAAATCATTCTTTGATAAATTTATTGGTGTTGATATGGATGATTATATTTCTATTATCAATTCTCCAACTAAGGATAAACCATATTATAATATGTTCACTCTTGATTATATTGGTAATGTAATAGGTGGATCAGATATTCATCATTTAAATCTACCAATGCCAAGAATTAAAGAATTAGTAATTGAATCATTAAAGAATAATGAACCAGTATGGTTTGGTAGTGATTGTGGAGAATTCAGTGATTCTGATACATCTAGATGGGCTCCAGAATTATTTGATTATGAATTAGCCTTTAATCTTGATTTAAAGATGAGTAAAGAAGATATGTTAGATTACTATTCTTCCGCAATGAATCATGCTATGCTAATTACTGCTGTTAATTTAAAAGATGATCTACCTACTAAATGGAAGATTGAAAATTCTTGGGGTGAAAGTAAACCTCTTAATGGTTATCATGTAGCTAGTGATAGTTGGTTCGATGAATATGTATTCCAAGTAGTTATTAATAAGAAATATTTAGGTGAAAAAGAATTAGAAGCTTTAAAGAAAGAAGCTATTCATCTAAATCCTTGGGATCCAATGGGAACCCTTGCGGAAAAATAATAAAGAGAATAAGAAGCATTAGCTTCTTATTTTTTCGTTTTACTTTAAAAAATGTTCAAAATATGATAATATATTAAAGAGATATAATATCTATAAGGAATATATATGAAACTTGGATTAAAATCAACAATTAAAAATATTATTATCGTTATAGTTGGAACCTTTGTTCTAGCCTTTGGTACAGCTGTATTTTTAGTACCATCAAATCTAGTAACCGGAGGAATGATTGGTATTGCGATAATCGCTGATAATATTTATTCAATACCTACGGGAAGTCTTCCATTTACATCAATTGATATCTATATATTTATTCTAGAATGGACATTATTTATTTTAGGCTTTATCTTTATTGGTAAGAGCTTTTCTTTAAAGACTCTTATTTCCGCAATCTTTTATCCATTATTTCTAGCATTATGTCAAAAGATGGTATCTAATGATTTCTTAAATGGCTTCTTTGTCTTAAAATCAGAAGGCTATACATCAACACTTCTTTGTGCAGTATTTGGTGGTTTCTTAACTGGAGCGGGAGTTGCTATAACATTCCTTGGTGGTGGATCTACTGGTGGAACCGATATCATAGCTTTAATGTTATGCAAATTATTTAAAAGAGTTAAATCATCAACTATGATATTCTTTGTTGATGGCGCAATTGTTGTTCTTGGTGTCTTTGTCTTAAAAGATTTTGCGGTATCGCTCTTAGGTATTGTTGCAGCACAAATTTGTGCCTTTGCGGTAGATAAAATATTTGTCGGTCGTTCTCGTGCCTTTATTGCACAAATCATTAGTGAGAAATGGCAAGAAATATCCGATGCTATTATCAAAGAAACTGAAAGATCAACAACTATCTTAGATGTTGAAGGTGGCTATACTCATAAAGAAAGAAAGATGGTAATGGTATCATATACATTAAATGAATATTCTACTGTTTCAAGAATCGTCGCGTTAAATGATAAATATGCCTTTATGACTATTCACCAAGCACATGAAATTAATGGTGAAGGTTGGACTAGACCAAGTCCAGAAAGTGAAAATAATAAAAATGAAGAAGATAATAATCAAGCGTGAAAAACCACAATTATTAAAAGAAGCATTTAATAAATCCCTATATTATATTGTCTTTTTAGTAATCTTTTTAGCTCTAATAATTGTTCAATCTATTAAATTAAAAGACCCATTTAGAACTAGTGAAGGACTTCTAGAAAGCTATGAAATAACTGAAGCTAAAGGATTTAAAATCTACTCAATCAAATTAAAAGATGATAATGTTAAATATCTAATTGATGATAAAAAAGGACTAATCAAAGCTGAAGAATTAGTAGTTGATTCTAAAATAGTTTTACAATTTGTTCCTAGTTCAGCTGATAATGTTCAAGTATTTGAATTAAAAATTAATGATAATTTAAGCTTATCAATCCTTGATGATTACAAGAATCCAATCCTTTGGGGAATCATTGTATTAAGTATTTTTAGTGCTTTAATGATTGCGTTAATCATTTTAAGATTTATTAATACCTTAAAGAAACCATTAGAAGAAGAAATTGATTATGTTGAATTAATGCTAACAACTAATAAAATAATATCTAATAGTATGTTTGATTCAACTTACAGCATTCACCGGACTTTAAGAATCTTTAGTGTCTTAAGAACTATTTTAGTATTTATGTGTTTTGTTCTATTAGCAGTAGCACTAATTACTCTTACATCAAATAATTTTTCACCAATTCTAATTGGTATTTATATGTTAATTCTTATTTTATTAGTCTTATGTATTCCACTTATTCATCCTCATTTTTACAGTAAAGATGCAAATATTTATGCAGAAGAATATAAGAAATATTTAAATGAAGGATCTACTGCAGCTTATTACCCAACTCCATTTAGCTTCTTAAAAGAAGGACTAAGATATGATAAAGATAATAATACTTCTTATTATGATTATCATGAATTAAAATTATATATAACAGCTCTATATGCTAAAGGTGATTATGCAGTTAATCTATTTATCTGTAGTAATTTAGTAAATGATACTGATCAAATGGATGAAAGAAATGAATTTATTATCCCCCTAACATATAAGAATTATCAAGAAATATTATCTAATGGAATTGAAATATTAGGATTAAATAATCTATTAGATAATTTAGAAGATGAAATTAAAAAGAATACTAAATTTAAACATAAGAAATATAATGTAGTTAAGTATAACAATTAATTATAAACTTTAAAGCGAAATCTCTAAATCAATTCTGATAAAATGGCAAAATAAATAAAAGAGGAGGTTTTTATGAATAAAAAAATTTATTTTCTTTTACTAAGTATGTTAATATTGATTGTATCTTGTTCGTCTAAACTTTCAGAATACACAACTGATAGTTTTGATAATAAAGAACTTGACTTAGTTGATGGTAGCGATGACGATATATTACGCTTTTTTGATATAACATATTTAAATACTTGGGCTTCAAATAAAGAAAATATATCTCAATTAAATCAACTTGTAAACGATGAAAATTATGTAGCAAATAGTGAATCAAATACATATATATTAGTATTTAATACTTTTCAAGAAGTACCAACAGATAATATAAATCCTAACAATACTTTATATTCAAAATTTTATAGTGCAAAAGATGATCCAGATAATTGTTTTATTAATACTAAATTTACTTATCTTGACAATAAAAATGGCTGTAATTCATTTAGTTTATCAGGATTAACTCGATGTGGAAAAAAAGGGGGCATTTCTTCTTCCAATTATATACTTAGTTTTAATTTAATTTCGTTTTTATATAAAGGCGAAAATAACAATAATAATCTATCATTTGAACATTATCAATATAGTAATTATGATACTCAATCTCATAAAAGTTATATGGAAGTATTAAAATATTGTCAAAGATTTATCACTAATATTTATTTTAATGATATTCTTGTTGGAAGAATTGGATATTATACACATAATAAAAAATCAATGTCAGAAGTAATTGAAAGATTAATAATAGAACATTCAAAATTTATTTCATATGAAGATTTTATTAATCTATTGCCTAGTAATCCATCTCCAGAAAATAAAAATTAAATCAGTTTGTATAACAAACTGATTTTTTTAAAAAATATATACAAAAATATTGTAATGAAAAAAAGATTTCGATATAATATAGTCGAAATTAAAGGAATGGGATTTTACTATGGAAAAATTAAAAGAATATAAGAATGGAAAATTATATTATAACGGATATGATCTTGAAGAAATTGCTCTTAAAGAACATACTCCACTTAAGATAACATTCTTAGATATTATTAGAAAAAGAGTTCAATTATTAAAAGAATCATTTGATTCATCAATTAAAGAATTAAATTATCAAGGAAAATTCATTTATCTTAATGCTAATAAAGCCAATTATGGTAAAGAAGAAATTGAAACAGCTTTCTTATTTAGTGATGGACTTGAAACTTCAAGTTATTATGATTTATTATTAACAGAAAAGTTATTTAAATTACATCCAGAATTTAAAAATAAATATTTAGTATGTAATGGTTATAAATTGCATGATTATTTAGATACAATTATTAAATTACATAATGAAGGATATCACATCATTGATAT
>ONHH01000040.1 GCA_900317575.1 uncultured Bacillota bacterium
TATATGCTGATAAGATTGCATTCGATCTAGTTGATGGTCAATATCAAGTAGTAGAAGTTGCTCTTGCTGAACATAGCTTAACTAAGGCATATCCATATGTAATCGCAATGCATGGTGAATATGAACATTACAATGATGAAAATGTTCAAGCATTCTTAGGTGTTCAAGTTGGTCAAAAACTAGTTATTGAAGGTGATTTAGCAAATGCTAACTTTACTGCATTCTTTGCAGAAGAACCTGATCCAATTACTTCAGTAACTACTACTTCTTTAGGTAATTATTGGGGTAAATACAATACTGATCTAATTGTAGAAGTTAATTCTAAAGCTGCTTATACTTGGGGTGTTAGAATTGGTCTTAAGAAGATTGGTAATGGTTATGTAGTTCAAGAAGTTATGAAGGCTGGTGCTGCATCAAGCGGTGCTGTATATGATGTAGTATTCATTACTAATGCTGACTTCCCTGGATATAGTGATGAAAATGTTCAAGCATTCTTAAATGCTGAAGTTGGTGCTTATGTTGCTCTTGATGGTGATTTAACAACTGGTAATGTAACATTCACATTATATTCTCTTGAAAATACTGCTGATACTACTACAGTTGTAGATCAAGAATATCCTACTTCATACAATGTAGAACAATTACCTCTTGCACTAGTTGCTCCTGGTACTATTCCTGCTGGTAAAAAGTTTGTTGGTTGGTATTTAGATTCAACATTCGAAGGTGATAAGCTTGAAGAACTTCCTCTTGGTACAGTTGGCAATGTTACATTATATGCTCGTATCGAAGATGAAAACTGGGTTGAACCTGTTTACCATAAATTAACATTTGTTCTAAATGGTGGTGAACTTGAAAATGCTCCAACAAAATATGAAGAAGGTAAAGAATTAGTTCTTCCTACTCCTGCAAGAGATGGTTATAAATTCTTAGGTTGGACACTTTCTGAAACTGGTAATAATTATGTTACAATGATTCTTACTACTGATGAAGAAGATTTAACTCTATATGCTCAATGGAAAGAAGTTACTGAAGGACCTCAAACATTATTAGTTGGTGAAGGTCAAGAATATGCTACATTAGCTCTTGCATTAGCAGCAGCTAATGATGGTGATACAATTAAATTAGTTGCTGGTAATTTCGAAGGTGCTACAATTAATAAATCAGTTAAACTTGAAGGTCCTAATGCTGGTGTTAATCCAAATAAGGAAAATCGTTCAGCTGAAGCATTAATTAGTACTGATTTAGTTCTAGCTGCTGATAATATTTTAGTTGATGGTATTGCTATCACAGGTGATGCTAGAATTGTATCTACAACTGCAAAAGAAATCTCTAATATCAAAGTAACTAATTTACTTGTAACTGGTAGTACAATTAACGTAAATGAAGAAGCAAACTTCACAGCTCCTCTATATTTAGTAGCTGGTGATGGATTATATGTTCATAACTTTGAAATTTCTAATTCATTATTCACAGATTATAACTGTGGTCGTCCAATGATTGCATTTATCAATGGTGTTGATGGATTAAAGATTGAAAATAACGTATTTAATGGTATTGCTAAGAACTATAATGATGGTATTAAGACTGATAACACAAGAGCTTGTGTTAAAGGTGAAGTATCTATTAGCCATAATGAATTCCATAATTTCCAACAATATACTGTTTGGTTCCGTGGATTCGGTGGTGGTAATTATACTCTAGTTGGTAATACATTTGATAATATTGGTATAACAGCTGGTAGCCATGCAGCATTCAACTTTGTTGGATTCAAGGGTACAGCTGAAGATGCAATCACATTAGATGTAAGCTATAACAAAGTAACTAAAGGTTACATGTTATTAAGAGTTGATGCAAATGATGCTATTCTTGCAAGTGATACTGCTACAGTTAAATACAATGCATTAATTGATTGTGCTGGTCAATATTACATCAAGAATGCTTCACAAATGACAATTACTTGTGATCAAAACTATTGGGGTACTGCTACACCAGAAGAAGCTAAATTCATGGGTGTTAAAGAACATACTAATGATTTAACAAGTCTTGATGATCTTCCTGCTGAACCAGTTTACCATACATTAACATTCGTTCTTAATGATGGTAGTCTTGAAAATGCTCCTGAAAAATATGAAGAAGGTAAAGAATTAGTTCTTCCTACTCCTTCTAGAGATGGTTATACATTCTTAGGTTGGACTGCTTCAGAAGAAGGAACAGTATATGTTACTAAGGTTGAAGCAACAGATACAACTGATTTAGTATTCTATGCTCAATGGAAAGAAATTCCTGCTGGACCTAAAGTATTAATGGTTGGTGAAGGACAAGAATTTGCTACATTCGCATTAGCTATGGAAGCTGCTTCAAATGGTGATACTATTAGATTAGTAGCTGGCTCATATGAAGGTGCAGTTGTATCTAAGTCTGTTACTATTGAAGGTCCTAATGCTGGTGTTAATCCTAATACTGAAACTCGTGGTGATGAAGCATTATTCACTACAAGCATTACTGTTTTAGCTGATGGTGTTCTAATTGATGGTATTGGATTAACTGGTGATGCATTATTACAACTTGACAAGACAGCTGATATTTATGGTTTAACTGTAACTAATTTAGTTGTTACTGGTCATTCAATCAACAAGACAAGTGCTGATTCATCTATTGCTCCTATTAACCTAGTAGCTGGTAGTGGATTCTATCTATATGACTTCTCATTAACTAATTCATATTTCCATGATTATGCATCAAGCCGTCCAATGATTATGTTCATTGATGGTGTCAATGGATTAACAGTAGAAGATAACGTATTCGTTGGTAAATTCAATAATTATAATGATGCTATCAAGACTAATAATACAAGAGAATGTATTAAAGGTGATGTATCAATTAAACATAATAGATTTGAAAATTATCAACAATATACTATCTGGTTCCGTGGATACGGTGCTGGTAATTATGAATTTATTGGTAATGAATTCGTTAAATGTAATGATAAAGATTATGCAGGTAACAATGCAACATTCGCATTCATTACATATAAGGGTGAAGCTAACGAAGATATCTCAATTAAGGTTTATAATAATACATTAGATAATTGTGCTCAATTATTAAGAATTGATGCTGGTGATAATATCACTGGTGACACAATGATTGCTGAAGTTAAATACAATATCTTAAAAGATAATTGCTTTGGTACTTACTACATCAAGAATGCTTCAAAGATGACAGTAATCTGTGATCAAAACTATTGGGGTTCTGCTACTCCTGTTGAAACTAAATTCATGGGTGTTAAAGAACATACTAATGACTTAGCTGATGAAGCAAGCGTACCATCAGAAGATGAAGCTTGGTTCTTAGATAAATTATTAGTTGGTGAAGGTAAGACTTACGCAACTCTTAAAGATGCTTTAGCAGCAGCTGTAGATGGCGATGAAATCTATGTCTTCCCTGGAACTTATGAAGATGAAGTAGTTGTTGATAAGAATGTTATAATCTATGGTGCTCAAATGGGTATCAAAGGTGCTCTTGATCGTGGTGAAGAATCAATCATTGCTGGTAAGATGACTATTGCAGCTGATGGTGTAATTATCGATGGTCTTAAATTTACAAGCAATATCGATCTAAAGAAAGCTGAAGGAACTCTTAATTTAGTTACACTTGCTAATATCGTAATGGTTGCAAATACTGTTATTGCTAGTGGATCTGATGCTAGAAAAGGTCAACTTGTAAGTAATAGTAATGTTGAAAATCTAATGATTTTAAGTTCATATTTCGAAATTGATGATACTGCTGCTAGTGGTAGAGATAATATCGTACTTGCTGGTGGAACAACTGAAAACTTAATTATCACTGATAACTATTTAGGTAATAAAGTTGCTATGGCTTCTCCTAATTTCTATTCAGAAGCTGTTAAAGTTTCTAAACCAGTTGGTCATATGATATTAATGGATAATGAAATTAGATTTACAACTGATAACTTCATTGTATTCTATGGTTCTATATCTAATTCAACAGTACTTATGACTATTCAAGATAATATCCTTGGTGCATTTGAATCAACTGCAAATGGTACTGCTGGTATAGCTGTTAGAAACTTACCTGCTGGTGCTCAATTAGATATTATTCATAATGTATTCTTACATCATAATGGTAACGTTGTTGATACTAACTATGGTGGTGAAGCATATGTTTCAATTCTATATAACCACTTCGATTTAAATACTGCATTCAAGTGGAGTAACCATGGTTCTACAATTTCTAAATTTGAAGGAAACTATTATGAAGCAGCTCCTGTAGCTGGTCATGAACCTTCAGATTATGGTGTAATCACTTCAGCTGATGCTCTTGAAGCAGCATATGAAGCTTATCTTGAAAGCTTAAATCAAATTTCAGATACTGTCTTAACATTCAATCTAAATGGTGGTCTTGAATTAGAAGAATTACCTGCTGTTCATGTATATGGTGAAGAAACTGCTCTTCCTGCATTATATAAAGAAGGTTATGAATTCTTAGGTTGGTCAACTGATGAAGAAGGTACTAAATTCGTTAAATCAATTGGTCCAAAAGTAAGTGATGCTGAAATTGTATTATATGCTCAATTCAAATATATTTGTGTTACAGTAGGTCAAGGCGGTGATTATGCAACTCTTACAGATGCAATCGCTAATGTAAAAGAATTTGCAGTAATCAAATTACTTCCTGGTACTTATGATGAAACAGTTGAAATTAAGACTAACTATTTAAGAATTGAAGGTCCTAATGCAGATATTCCTTATGATGATGCTGAAAGAGGAGAAGAAGCTATTATTGGTGGCTTAAAGCTTAATGGCGTTCATGATATCGTTATTAATGGTGTTAAATTCTCTAATGCTATGGGTATCGATATGGCTAATGGTGTTAAGAATATCTCAATCTTAAATTCATTATTTGGTGCAACTGCTTCTGTTGATAATACTGCAATGATCAATTGTGGTGGCGGTAGAGTTGATGGCTTATTAGTTAAGGGATGCTCATTCGTAACTATTAAAGGTAGAACTCATTATCGTGCAATTAGACTTGAAGGTACTGGTGTATATTCTTCTAATATCGTTGTTCAAGAAAACTTCTTCCAAAATGACTGTGCTGGTTCTGTTTATATTGACTGTGTTAAAGTAGCTGATTTAACTGGTTTCGTTGATATTAGTTATAACCACTTCGATTGGCCAGGTAATAACTGGACAGTATTCATTGGTGGTGGATCATGTTCAGAAGGAGTTAAGATTAACTTCGTTGGAAATATGTTCTATCCTGTGGAAGATGGATCTGATACAATGTCAGGTGCTACATTCAGAAACTTAAAGGCTGATACAGTAGTTAATATTTTAGGAAATAGCTTTAGTAATGTAGGTGGTACAGTTCTTCAAACTAATGGTGGAACTGCTGCTCATGTAACTGTTAAGAATAATGCATTATTAGATACTTCAGCTAAATGTGCTTGGAATGTTGCTGCAGATAATTTCGTATTTGAAAATAACTGGTCTTATACAGCTTATAATAATACTGGTACACAAACTCCAACTGAAATTGCAGAATCTGCTGATGCAGCTATAGCTGGTATGGGCTTCTATACAGTTGAATTTAATACTCTTCCTGGTGCAATGTTCCGTGGAAGTGTTGAAGTAGCTGCAGTTGGAACAAGCTTAGTTGTATCTAGATTTATTCCTACATATACTGGCCATCGTTTCTTAGGATGGTATGACAATGAAGAACTTAATGGTGAAGTTGTTACATCTGTAAGTGAAGAAGCTGTATTATATGCTAAATATGAAGAAATTCCTACTCATACAATTACTTATGTATTAAATGGTGGTGAATTAACTAAACCTCAAACTGAAATCTTAGATGATTGTGTATTAGTTCTTCCTACTCCTGAAAAATTCGGTTCTTCATTCTTAGGTTGGTCATTAACTGAAGAAGGAACTGAATATGTAGATAGAATGACAATTACTGAAGATGTTACATTCTATGCTCATTGGTTAGATGAAGAAGTATTTGATGTCACTGTTGTATTAAACGGTGGTTCAATGAGATATGGTTCAAGAGAAGATGTTGTTGCTGATTTCTTAAAAGACTATAACAAAGTTATGGGTACTAATTGGCAAACAGCTGCTGATATTGGAACAGCAAACTTCGATCCAGTTAGCTGGCATACATTCTATGCAAAAGATCTTGATTCTAAGACTACTGTAAGAGATAAATGGTTATGGCTTGCTAAATACTTATATCGTGTATCAAGTGCACAACTTGCTAGCAATAACTGTAATGTTATGGGTCTTAAAGTACTAGTTGATGGTGGAAGCAACTGGGGTGGAGATAATCCTTATGGACTATTATATGCATTCCGTTCATTCCTACAAGGAAATACTGCTAGACCTGGTTCATCATATACTTCAGTAGACTTCTCAATCTATGAAAATGCTAATGGCTTCTGGCCTGAATTAAGTGAAGCTGAACCTACACAATATCAATTTACTGCATCTCAAACATTACCAGATGCTCATCTACAAAATTATGCATTTGGTGGTTGGTATTTAGATGCTGAATTTACTGGTGATCCTATCACTTCAATTACTGGAAATTGTACTATTTATGCAAAATTCGTTGAAGAAAAACCAGTAACAAGTGTTGAAATTACTAATAAGATTACTGAATTAGTTAAGTTTGGTACTCATCAATTAACTTGGACAATTAATCCTAGTGATGCAGTTATCAATCAAGTAACATTCAAATCAAGTGATGAAACTATCGCAACAGTTGATCCAAATGGTCTAGTTACTGCTCTTAAAGAAGGTAATGTAACAATTACAATGACTTCTGCATCTGGTGCTCATCCTACAGATACAATGACATTTGAAGTATATTCTCCTGATCACTTCGAAGTATCATATGAAACAAATTCTTATACTACTGTAGATGGTGAATTACAACTAAATGCAGTATTCGAAAGACGTGATGGTAGCAAAGCTGATCTTGAATGGGCTTCAGAAGATACTAATCTTGCAACAGTTGACGCAAATGGTAAAGTAACTGCTAAAGCTACTGGCTTAGTTAAGATTACTGTATCAGTTGCTGGTAACGGAAGTTTCACATTCGATTTCTATGTAACAGTTGTTAGTGATGAACTTAGCGAAGCTATGCAATCAGTACTTGAAGGTCATAATGGTAATATCTTTACTAGATATGACTTAGGTATTGGTGCTGGTAAACCTGCTTATTATCGTGATATCTTTGGTGATGTTAACGATATGATGTTCAATGAAAAATTAAGCATTGATCTTAAGTATTATTCAGATGGTACTACTGGAACTAACCATGGTCCTAAGAAACAAGCAGTTCCTAATGGTAACGCATCAGGTGTAGAATGGATTGTTATTCACTATACTGGTAATATGTCAAAAGGTTCAACTGCTGCTGCTAATGCTAATTACTTTGCTAATCTATCAGCTGATACATCAATCAACTATGTAATTGGTAATGATGGTACATTCAACTGTCTAGATGATGATTATGTAGCATTCCATGCTGGTGATGGAACTGGTGTTCCATTCGAATGGTATGAAGCTGGTATCGATTATGTTGAAGGTGATCCTCAATATGCAGTACCTGGTATTGTTAAAGATAATGATAAATATTATTTCACATTAAATGGTAAGAAATCTAATGTTGAAGTACCTGATCCTAAACTAACAGTTACTGACAATGCTAAGAATTCTTCAACATCTGCATATTATAAATTTGAAGAAGATTATGCTAATCCAAAATGGTTCAATGATTTAGGCTTACCAGTTAAAGTTATGGATGGCAAATACTACATTGGTAAGACTTGGTGGTGTTATACTCAAGTTCTTGAAGGTAGAATCTGCTCTCGTGGTGGTAACTTAAATGGTATAGGTATTGAATCAGCTGTTAACCCAGAATCAGATTTATGGTATACTTGGGATAAGCTTGCTCAACTTGCTGCATACTTAATGGTTAAATATAATCTTGATATTACAAGAGTAAGAATGCATCATTTCTTCTCTGCAAAAGATTGTCATCAACCATTCCTTGCAAATCATTGTGAAATTTGGTGGGATTTCCTTGATCAAGTTAAACTTGAACATGAAAGAATTACTAAATTTAGTGATTATACATATACTATGACTGTAGCAGATGATTCTAAAGCAATCGTTTCTGATTTAGGTAGAGTATCAGTTCCAGATTACGCAACTTCAGTATTATATACTGTAGAAGTTAAGAATACGGCAACTAATACTACAGAAACTATTACATTATCTTCTGCAATTAATGGTGTATTTGCAAAATAATTAATAAATAAAGGGTCTCATTGAGACCCTTTTTTTAATGTTTATTGTTTTATTTTCTTTTTCTAATGTGGTATAATATTAAAGAGAATAGAAAGGAATATTATGAATTCTGAACTTGAAGAAATTAAAAAGAAATTAGAAGAATTAAAAGCTCAACATATTCTAGTACCAAAGATGTCAATGATTAAGACTAAAGAACAAATTGACGGTATTAGAGAAGCCGGTCTCATCAATACAGGAATATTAGATACAGTTAGTTTACAAATTCATGCGGGGATGAGTACTGAAGAAATTAATACGATTGTTCATAATTATACTATTTCTCATAACGCAATACCAGCTCCACTAAATTATGAAGGATTTCCTAAAAGTGTTTGTACATCAATTAATGATGTCGTATGTCATGGTATTCCATCAAAGAAGGAAATCTTAAAAGAAGGAGATATCATCAATGTTGATGTGACAACTATTTATAAAGGCTATTATGCTGACGCATCAAGAATGTTTATCATTGGTAAAGCTAAACCAATTGCGGAAAAATTAGTTAGAGTTACCAAAGAAATGCTAGATGAATGCGTTAAGAGCATTATTCCTTGGAAGTCACATTTAGGTGATATTGGTGAAATATGTACAAGAATTGCTAGACGTAATGGCTTTAGTGTAGTTGAAAATATTGGTGGTCATGGAGTAGGACTTGATTTCCATGAAGATCCATATGTTTCTCATGTAGCTAAAGCTCATACTGGTGTATTACTTGTTCCGGGAATGGTATTTACGATTGAACCAATGGTCAATGAGGGAAGAAGTGGTGTATATCAAGATTTATTTGATGGTTGGACTGTTCGAACTATTGATCATAAATTATCAGCGCAATGGGAATATACGATTGCGGTAAAAGAAGATGGAATTGAAATATTAACACATTAGGAGGAATACATGTTTAATATCTTTAAATTATTATTTTTAACTGACACACCTGCTGATGCAACCGATACTACTACTGCAAGTAGTGATGCAACAGCAAATCTTTCACCAATTGAAAGAATCTTTAATTTTGATTTTGGATGGCCATCTCAACTTCAATATTTATTCAATAAAGCATGTGAAGTTGTAGCAGCTATCATTATCTTTGTTATTTTATGTAAGATAGTTAATATCATTACGAGAATTATTAGAAAAAGAATGCTAAAAAAAGGTGCTGATAAAACTATCACATCTGTAGTATATACCTTATTAAATAAAGGTATTAAGATTATTCTATTATTTATGCTAATAGGTACCTTAGGTGTTGATACATCAAGTATTATTGGTCTATTTACAGCTACTGGTTTAGGTATTGGTCTTGCGTTACAAGGAGCATTATCTAATTTTGCAGGTGGTATCTTAATTATTATCATTCGTCCATTTAAATTAGATGATTACATTGAATGTCAAGGAGTATCAGGAACTGTTGAAGAAATTCATATTTTCTATACACACTTACGTACTCCTGATAATAAAGTAGTATATGTTCCAAATGGTGCTCTAATTGCTGGTAATGTTATTAATTATTCAGCTAAAGAAATTAGAAGAGTTGATATTAATTTCAATATTGATTATCAAGAAAATTTCATTAAAGCTGAAAATATCATTAAAGAAATTGCGATAGCTCATTCATCAGTATTAAAAGATCCAGAAGTTTTCGCAAGAGTAACTGAACTTTCTAATTCAGCAGTAGTAGTAACACTTCGTTGTTGGGTAAAAGGTGATGATTATTGGGGAACTAGATTTGATTTAATTGAACAAGGATTTATGGCACTTCAAACTAATGGTGTTAAAATTCCATTCAATCAACTTGAAATTTCTTATCGTCAAGCATTAGATGAAAAGAATAAAGAGGAACATAAATAATAATAAGCACATCTTTGATGTGCTTTTTGATTATTAAATAATTAAATTAACCTTTGAGGAAAAAATCATGAAAAAATTATTATCGGTATTAGTATTGTTATTATTGTTTACTTTTTCTTGTACTGAAGGCGAAAAAGTTATTGAAGATCAAAATAAAAATAGTGGATCTAATGAAATAAAAACTCCAGTAAAAGATGAAGTAAAAATTAATTATTATTATGATATGTGTAGTAATTATTCTGTTACTGTAAAGAAGGAAGAAATTAAATTACCATCATATATTCTTCCATATGGTGTTGAACCTAGAGAAGATTTTGCGTTTGATAAAAATTTTGAAGTTACTAGTGAAAAGACAAATAATGGAAAAGAATATTATAAGTTCCATAATATGACTTCAGATAGAAGAGTTGCAATTCAGGTTGAATGGTATTTAGATGAAAATTTTGAAAATAAAGTAGATACAGAAAAGATTACTAAAGACTGTACATTATTTGCTAAACCATTAGCAATTTTTACAATGCTTTATAAAATAGATGATTCAAAAATTGGCAAATTAGGCTTAGAAGATTTCACTGCAGATTCTAATTCGAAAGCAGCTTCTCATTTACTATTTATTTATTCATTTGTAGATGAATTAACAATCAAGAAAAATAATGATATTCTTTTCTTCTACAATACAGATTTAATTAAGTATCCAGTAGAAAATAACCCTTTTGCTACTCCAAAAATTGAAAGCCTTGATTTAACCGCAATATCTATAAAACCAAGTACTGATCGTAACTATTTATTTGAATTAAATCAAATGATCAAAAAAGCACCTAAAAAAGTTATTTTTGATGCAGAATATTTCACTAATTATTATGATGATGAAGTTAAACTTTGGGAAAATGTATTAGGATATAATGATACATTTGAAGAAATAGAAATTAATGGTGATTTAAAATCTATAGATACTTATGCTATTAGAAGTCTTTCTGAACTAAAAACAATAACTATTAATGGTAAAGTTGGCTCTATTGCAAAAGCAGCAGTACTTAATATGCCTGTATTAGAAAAACTAGTTATTAATTCATGTGACAATGTAGATGCTGAATGTTTTAAAACTGTCAATGAAAATTGTGAATTAGTAATTTTAGATAAAGTCGATAAATAAGAATCTATAATATATAACAAAATAATTTTATTATATTCAATTAATTAATCAATATTTAATACATTAAAAAATAATTAGAATGATTGATGAAATGCACCCTAAATCTTGGACACCTAAAAAAGGTGTATAGTATAACCAAGAAAGGGGCGCTTTTTATTTATGATTTTTATTTAGTTCTTTATTAAAATGAGTGTAAAGTGAATAATTTTAAAAAATATGTCGATAATATTATTACCAAATATATCGTAATTAAAAATTAAATATGATAAACTTTTAGTATCTTTTATGAAGGCGGTGAAGTCTGTGTCAGATAAAGAAATAATAGTACCTGAATTGAATAATGAAA
>ONHH01000035.1 GCA_900317575.1 uncultured Bacillota bacterium
ATAATATTGATATTTATTGATTAAATTTAAATATTCACTACTAGGCTGATATAAATAAATCTTATTTAAGCATATTCCTTTTTTAACCAAATCATTAATTTGATTAAATAATTCATCAACTTCTTGACGAATATCTTTAAATTTATAAACTTCATGTGAATAAGAACTATCAATATCAATATAAATTTCATAATTTATTTGATAATAATTTAATACTTTAAATAAGAATTTATCATTATTTGAATATCCATAAATATAAAGAGATTTATTTTTTAAGAAATTTAGATATAAAGAATTAGTTTTAATTAATTTATTATCTAATAATTCTTGATAATAATTCTTTAATTCTTTAATTTTTTCATCATCTATTTCATCTAAAACGACATATTTTAAATTGTTTAAAATCTTTTCTATTATTTCATAACGAAGATTAAGCTTCTTCTTTAAATAGATTAGAGCTTTATCATCAAGAGTAAATAAAAGATTATCTATTAATTCATTACTATCGATAAATTTAATTCTTTTTCTAAAAGCTGTTTTAGAATATAAATCAATTAATGAATCTTTTAAATTTGCTGGTGAAACAATTATAGAATTATCATTAATTTTCTTAAAATCAATCATTTATTTACTCCTTTCTAAAAGTTTGAAATCTTTTTTTCTTATCTATTTTATTATATCATATTTTAGCCTAAATTTAAACACTTTTATCAAAAAAACTGAATAATTTTAAAATTATTCAGTTTCTTACTTTATAATTATTTATTTAACCATTGATGGTCTAATAACTACATATTTACTAAAGCCAATTAATTGGGTTGTAAAACAAGAATTAAGGGTTGAACCATTAAGTTGTTGAATTACTTTTCCACCACTAACAGTGATAAATTTATTATTATCATAATATAAATAACAACTATATTCTGTCTTATTACTATTATAAATAACAATAATATCGCCTATCATTAAATAATCAATCATAACTCTACGTGATCGATAAATATCTTTTAGCATTCCTTCTTTTATTGAAAGACCACCAAACAAATTAGGAACAATCATCTTTGATGAAACACTATCTTCTTTTATACCATCAACTGTTGGATCGATTAAATCATCCATTAAATCACTAATAGTTGATAGATTTGTAAATTTCTTTCCACAATTATTTAAATATAAATTATTAATAATATCTAATGAAGAAGTTGCACTTGAATTAATTAAAGAAGCTGCGCTAGTCTTAAATTTATTGAGTGAATTATCACTAATGGTTTGAATAGTATGATTGATTGGTTTAACCATCATCATATTAACATCACTAGTTGATGTAATTATTCCACTGTCACTACTTACTTTAACTCTATATTTAACATCTAATTGTTCATTTACATCAAGATTTTCAATATTTATTCTCAATTGATTTAGTTTTTTATCATAAATGACTTCATAGCCTTCATATTCATCTAATTGATAAGTAGTTAAATTAGATAAATATTCATTAATATAAATACCATGAATTGTCGATGTTCCTTTATTAACTAAGCTAATATTATATTCGATATAATCATCTTTTTTAACACTATTATATAAATTAATATCTGATGAACGATTAATTACGACATTCTCTAAACGGAATTTTTCAATTGCCGCTCTCGTTAATTTTAAATTCTTTCTATTTAAGGGACGAATTACGCCGAAACTAAAGATAGAATCATTTGTAGTTTTTTTGAATAAATAACGGGAACTTGATTTGTTTTCAAATACCTCTGATGCTTTAAGGAGTTGAACAGTTCCACCATCTCTTTCAGCAGCGGTTGCGGCATCCTGGCCACTAAATGGATCAGAATTATAATTAAATGATGAACCAGTCGAATGGATAAACATATTATTTCCAATATACATCATAACATGTCCACTAGATCCAGATGTAGCACCATGACGATAAACTACTAAATCACCAACTTCCAGCATTGATTTTACATCAGCTAGCACCTTAGTTTGATTAGATTCTTCTATTTCATTATTGACATAGTAACATAATGCATCAGGATATTCATCATTTCCTGCATAATTCTTTAAATAATTATTAAAATCAGCGGTTGTAGCTCCACTTGGAACAATATTAATATCAAATGCATAATGATACACACTATTAGTAAAGCTGCTGCAATCTAAGAAGGTTATTTCATCACTAGAAGCCATTTCTGGATAACTATTTAATTGTCTTCTACGATTAGATTGATCATATTGAATTTGATTTCCTCTTAAATAGAAAGAATTTGCGATAGCAGTAATTACTTCTTGATAATTATTAACACCAGCTACTTTAATAGGAATAGCCAAATCATAATCATTATAACTAATAATTATTTCATGATCATTAATAGTTAAATTATCAGTTGAATAAGTAAAATCAGTAATAATTTCACTTTGATTATTATTATAATATGCTTTTAATTCTAATCCAGTAGGATCAAATTTTTCTCCTTCATTATATGCAAGTCTAATTGGATACTTATTAATTTCTAAATCCGTCATTATTGGGGGATTAACTGTAATATTATAATTATAAGTTAATCCTTGATAAGTAATTGTAACATATTTATCAGTTCTTGAAAGAATTGTTTTATCCCAACTATAACTATAAATTCTTTTAGAAGATGAATCAGAATAATGAGCAGTAACAATTAAAGTCGAATTATCAAAACTATCGCCTTCATAATAGACATTTTTACCATCTCTAGCATCTATTGATACTAATTTTACTTCTTCAGCATTTTCTTTAATAACATTTATTCTAAGAATAGCAGTTTTTGTGATATCTTGATAAGTATAACTGATTAAAAGATTATGATAACCAATAACAGTAGTATCGAAATTAGAAATCATTTCCTTAGTTAACAAGATATCTTTAGTTGTATCATCAGAAAAATATGCTGTGATGATACCATCATTTAAATCCATTTCTTCATTTTGATAATAAATTGTTTTAGGATTTGATAATAATTCAATTTTTTCTAATTTCTTTTCTTTTACTATTTCATCTTTTTCTCCACAAGAAAAGATTGTAAATAGAAATAGAAAAGTGAAAAATAATATTATAAATGATAATCTTTTCATCATTAATCCCTCTCTTCATTATTATTATATCAAAATTGGATTAAAAAAGGGAATAAATAATTAATTATTCCCTCTTTTTTACATTCTTTTTATATTTTTATTCTTCTTCTAATGCAAACCATCCAAAAACAATAGCTGCAGGTAATAATAAATAACTTAATAAGAAATCAAAATATGAAGTCCATGTAGCATCAAAATGAATTGCTAAAACAATCCAGAATATAAATGCTAAGAAATATAAAGCTAATAATAATACACTAATTAATTGAGCTAAACTAACAAATGTTTCTCTTCCAGTTAATTTACCAAGTAAGATTAATGCAACAACGCCTAAAATACCAAGACCTAAAATAAATGATACTAAAGCTGCAATAACATATAAGGCATCTTGATTTTTAACAATACCATCAGCTGTACCAATATTTCTTGTTAATTGGCTAATAACAACATATGCTGCAACAGCTAAATATACAAACTTATATCCTTCTTTTTTCTTAAGTAATAATAATAATCCAGGTAAGATG
>ONHH01000099.1 GCA_900317575.1 uncultured Bacillota bacterium
AAAGAAGTAAAAAAAGAATATCCTAATATTAAAGGAGTAGGTATTTCTTGTGCAGGATCAATTAATTTTGATAAAGGTGTAATGATTACTCCACCTTTTGCAATTCCTGAATTTGGTGATTGGAATTTTAAAGAAGTCTTTAAAAAAGAATTAGATTTAGATATTGTTGCGGATAACGATGTTAATTCTTTTGCTGCCTGTGAATGTAAAATGGGAGCAGGAAAGAAATATCAAACCTATATTGTAATGACAGTTGGAACTGGTATTGGTGGAGCTATTGTTGTTAATAACAAGGTATGGCGCGGTCATAATTATAATGCTGGTGAAATTGGAAGAATGCTAATCAATGGTATTAGATGGGAAGATATGGCATCAATTACGGCATTAATCAAAGCTGCTAGACTTCGTGGTTTAGATGTTAATGAAGGAAAAGAAGTATTTGATTTATATGATCATGGTAATACAGTAGCAGGAATTGTTGTATCTGAATTCTATCAAAATTTAGGTAGAGGTATTGCCAATCTTGTATATATCTTTAACCCTGAAGCAATCATTATTGGTGGAGGAATTTCATCAAGAGAAGGTTTTGGTAAAGAAATCAATGCCTATTCCGATTATTTCTTAGTTGAAGGCTTTAAATCAACTCTAGATATTATTCCTGCAACTTATAAGAATGATGGAGGAATGCTTGGCGCATATTGTAATTTTATTGATAAATATGGAGAAGGTGAAAACTAATGAATCAAGATGTTTTAAAAAAAGTAGAATTATGGAAGAATAGTCCCATTGATAAAAATTTAAGAGAAGAATTGCTTTCGATGGATGAAAATGCTTTAATGGATGCATTTGGCGATGATATATCATTTGGAACAGCTGGTTTAAGAGGAATAATTGGGGTTGGAACTAATCGTATGAATGTTCATATTGTTGAAAAAACAACTCTTGGATTTTACAATTATATGGTTAAAAAATATCCTGATGCTCATGAAAGAGGAGTAGTTATTGCGTACGACTGCCGAAGAATGAGTAAAGAATTCTCTTTAGCAGCTAGTAAAGTATTAACAACTCATGGAATGAAAGTATATTTATTTTCTTCCCTTCGTCCTACACCAGAATTAAGCTTTGCGGTAAGATATCTTAAATGTGCTGGTGGTATTATGATTACCGCATCTCATAACCCTCCTCAATATAATGGATATAAGGTATATGATGATAAAGGATGTCAATTAATACCAGAACTTGCAGATCTTGTAACTAAAGAAGTAAATAATGTTAAAGATATGTTCAATACTTTAGGCAATAAAGATGCTGAACTTAAGATTATTGATAAAGAAGTTGATGATGAATATATCAAGATGGTTAAAACCATTGAAGTAAGAAAAGATACAAAGAAAGATAATATTAAAGTAGTATATACTCCACTTCATGGAACTGGATGTACGCATATGGTTCGCTTACTTAATGAAGCAGGATATCCTCATATCTATCCAGTATCAGAACAAATGATTCCTGATGGAGAATTCTCAACTCTACGTTCTCCTAATCCTGAAGAATCATCAGCATTTGAATATGCTTTAACATTAGGTAAATTAGTTGATGCAGATATCTTAATCGCAACTGATCCTGATGCTGATAGAATGGGAATTGCAGCTTTAAATGATAATCATGAATATGTATTATTAACTGGAAATCAAACTGGAGCTATTCTTTTAAATTATCTTGCGTTAAATAAAGAACATGATAAATCATCATATGTCTTTAATACAATTGTTACATCTAATATCGCAAAAGCTATTTGTGATAAACAAAATCTAACATTAGTTCAAACCTTAACTGGCTTTAAATATATCGGTGAACAAGCAGAATTATTAGAAGGTACTAATAAAAAATTCTTCTTTGGTTATGAAGAAAGCTATGGATGTGTAGTTGCTCCATTCGTTAGAGATAAGGATTCTTTTCAAGCAACTCTTCTATTATGTGAAGTAGCATCTTACTATAAAGAACAAGGAAAAACCTTAGTTAATGTTCTCGATGAAATCTATAAAGAATATGGATATTATTTAGAAGGAGTTCAAAATATCAGTCTTACTGGTCTTGAAGGAGCTAAAAAGATTAAGAGAATTATGGATACCTTTGCTAATCTTAATTTAAAGAAGGTTGCTGGAAAAGATATAGTAACATTTGAAAATTATGAATTGAGTAAATCAATTACTAATGGTAAAGAATCTTTAATTACTCTTCCTAAAGCATCAGTTCTAAGATATATCTTTGATGATGGCGGATATTTTGCGTTAAGACCATCAGGAACTGAACCTAAATTAAAGATCTATATTGCGATTGTTGGTAAAGATAAAGAAGATGCTCAAAGCTTTATTGAAAAAGTAAAAGAAGAATTAATGGATATTGTTAATAACGTTAAATAGGAGATAAATATGGCAATTAAATTTAATTATCAACATGCTTTAAATTTTGTAAAAGAACAAGATATCAAGAATTTAAAAAAAGAAACTTTAGAAGCATGTAATACTTTAGTTTCTAAATCAGGAGAAGGTAATAGCTTCTTAGGATGGCTTGATTATCCAGTTAATCATGATTTAGATGAATATGATAGAATTAAAAAAGCGGCTGCTAAAATTAGAAAAGATTCTGATGTATTAGTTGTTATTGGTATTGGTGGATCATATCTAGGTGCTAAAGCCGTAATTGAAGGATTAAAGAAGTATTTCAATTTAGAAAAAGAATTAGAAATTATCTTTGCGGGAAATAATTTATCTTCAACCTATATGGTAGAATTATTAAAATATCTAGAAAATAAATCATTCTCCATTAATGTTATTTCTAAATCTGGTACTACTACTGAACCAGCTATTGCGTTTAGATTATTAAAAGAATTATTAGAAAAGAAAGTTGGTAAGCATGAAGCAGCTAAAAGGATTTACGCAACAACTGATGCGAAAAAAGGTGCTTTAAGAGTTCTTGCGACTGAAGAAGGATATGAAACATTTATTGTTCCTGATGATATTGGTGGTCGTTATTCATGGTTTACAGCAGTAGGCCTATTACCAATTGCATCTTGTGGCTTTGATATCGATCAATTAATGAAAGGATCTTTTGACGCAAGAAATGATAGCCTTCATTTAGCATATGAAGAAAGTCCATTCTTACAATATGCAGCTCTAAGACACTTATTAGGTAAACATTATCCTGTAGAAATACTAGTTAGTTATGAACCAAAAATGGCATATGTTGCTGAATGGTGGAAACAATTATTTGGTGAATCTGAAGGAAAAGATAATAAAGGTATTTATCCAGCTAGCTTAATTTATTCTACTGATCTTCATTCAATGGGTCAATTTGTTCAAGAAGGATCAAGAATTATGTTTGAAACAGTTCTTAATATCCTAAATCCAAATGAAGATTTAGTAATGAAAGAAGAAAAAGTTGATTTGGATCAATTAAATTATTTAAAAGGTAAACATTTTGATGAAGTAACTAAACAAGCTCTAAAAGGAACTGTTCTTGCTCATGTTGATGGAGGAGTACCAAATCTAGAAATCTTAATGGATAAGATTGATGAATATAATATGGGTTATTTATTATATTTCTTCATGTTTAGTTGTGGAGTATCTTGTTATTTAACCAAAGTAAATCCATTCAATCAACCAGGTGTTGAATCATATAAACGTAATATGTTTGCGTTACTCGATAAACCTGGATATGAAGAATTAAGTAAAGAGTTAAAAAATAAATAATTATAAGAGGTATAAAACATGGTAATTAAATATGAATTATTAAAAAAAGATCCTAGAACTAAAGCTAGACTAGGTAAAATTACTACCCCTCATTCTATTATTGATACACCATGCTTTATGCCTGTTGGAACACAAGCTACCGTTAAATCTTTAAGTAAAGAAGAAGTTGAAGCAACCGGTGCTCAAATTATTCTTGGTAATACTTATCATTTATGGCTTCAACCAGGCCATAAATTAATTGAAGAAGCTGGTGGCTTACATAAATTTATGAATTGGGATAAATCAATCCTTACTGATTCTGGTGGTTTCCAAGTATTTAGTTTAGCTAAAATGCGGGATATTAAAGAAGAAGGAGTAACTTTTAAACATCATAAAAATGGTTCTCAGTTATTCTTATCACCAGAACTTGCTATCGAAATTCAAAATTCTTTAGGCTCTGATATTATGATGAGCTTTGATGAATGCCCTCCATATCCTGCTACTAAAGAATATATGGAAAAGAGTGTTGAAAGAACCATTCGTTGGGCTAAAAGAGGTTTTGAACATCATAAGAATAAAGATACTCAAGGTTTATTTGGTATTATTCAAGGTGGAATTTATCCAGATATTAGAAAACATTGCTGTGAAGAATTAACAAAGATTGATTTTGATGGATTCTCTATTGGTGGAGTAAGTGTTGGTGAACCAAAGGAGGAACAAAATCTTGCAATAGAATATACGATACCATACCTACCAGAAAACAAACCAAGATATTTAATGGGTGTAGGTTCTCCTGGTGCTATCCTTGATGGTGTTGAAAGAGGTATTGATATGTTTGACTGTGTTCTTCCAACTCGTATTGCTCGTCATGGTACAGCCATGACCTCAAGAGGTAGATTAATTTTAAAGAATGCTTGTTTTGAAAAAGATTTTACTCCTCTAGATCAAGAATGTGATTGCTATACATGTAAGAATTATACTAAAGCATATCTTCACCATTTAATTAAAGCAGAAGAATTATTAGTTCATCGTCTAATATCAATTCATAATATTCAATTCCTAGAAAATTTGATGAAAGGTATTCGTGAAGCAATCAAGAATGATAATTTCTTAGAATTTAAGAAAGCCTTCTACGAAAAATATGGATTAGATAATAATGATAAAGATTTCTAAAATTATATTATG
>ONHH01000031.1 GCA_900317575.1 uncultured Bacillota bacterium
ACCATTTCTAGTGCAACTTCTTTAGAATATACTGAATGATTAGCAATAGTAAGGGGATCAACTCCTAATAATTTAATCTTACTATTTTCATGATAAGCAACAATACTTTCATTAATAACATTACTAGCACCAGCTACATTAATTAAAGTAGCTGCCATTAAGCCACCTGTACAGCTTTCCGCAAAGCTAATATGAAGTGAATGTTTTCTTAATAAATCAACTAATACTTTTTCAATCTTCTTATCATTAATAGAAATAAAATAACGATTATTTAATTGAATAAATTCATTGACTAATCTTTGCATCTTCCCTTCATTAATAACACTTGATACAAAATAATATTTATTAATATTACCTTCATTATTCTTAATTAACGCAACATCTGATGAATCAATTTCTTTAATCTTATCTGATTTTATCAATGATACTTCAAGATATGCTGCATTAGATAATCTTAAACGTAATAATAAATCATCAATTGTTGATGCAGGATATAATTTAAGATTAGTTCTTTGATAAACATTCTTCACTATTCGATTAATTTCAAATTCTTCTTTAGTGATTGAATAGAAGATGACATCTTCTACTCCCCATTTATCAGTTAATTCATCATCAATAAAGGCTCTTTTAAATCCACATTTTAATAAAACAGCACCAGATGCACGATTAGCTTTTAAATGACGAGCTTTTACTAATTTATAATTGTGACGATAAAATAAATCTTCTAAATATTTATCTAATACTTCAGTCATTACTCCTTGATTCCAATAAGCACGACTTAGACAATATCCAACTTCACAATAACTATAATCAGCTGATTCAAACACATTTGCGATAGTTCCAATAATTTCATTATTTTGTTTATCAATAATTCCAAAATGATGAGCATTAGTATCTAGCATTAAATTAATATAGCTAATTGTTTCATTAATATCTTTATGTGGATTCCATGTTAAATATTTAGTAACTTTTTCATCAGTCACCCAATTTTTAAAAATATTTTCAGCATCATTAATATTTAATTTTCTTAATAAAAAGCGTTTTGTTTCTAACATCTTTCACCTACTATATTATATTATAGCAAATCTAACTATTTTTTGATATTAATTAACTAATTTTTAATAAAAACTTCACTTTTTTGATATAATATTATTATGAAAGAAATAATTAATGATATCAAAACAACTTATGAAATAAATCGTAGTGTCTTTATAACCTATCTTAAAAAAGTATCAAAGGTTGAAGATGCTAAAAGCTACATTAAAGAAATTAAAGAGCTTCACAAAGATGCTAATCATCATATAAATCTTTATGTAATTGGAAAGAATGGGGAAATAGCTCATACCACTGATGATGGAGAACCTAGCGGAACAGCAGGAGCTCCAGCATTAGAAGTATTTAGAAAAAATGATGTAACTAATTTTGTATGCGTCATTGTTAGATATTTTGGTGGTATTAAATTAGGAGCTGGTGGTCTCGTTAGAGCTTATTCTACCGCAAGTAGTAATGCTTTAAAGGAAGCTAATTTACAAGAAATTATTGAAATGAAGGTTATTAAATTAACATTTAAGTATAATTATTTAACAGAGATTACTAATTTAATCAATAAATTCAAATATAATATCTTAAATAAAGAATTTGATACAGATATTAAAATCCTTCTTCAATTACCTTTAGTAGATTTAGAAAATTTCAAATTAAATTTAATCAATCTAACCAATAATCAAATCTATATCGAGGATTATCATGAATCCACTATTTAATAATGAAAAGCATTATTTAACATTAAATAATTATTTAAAAAATAGATATCAAAAAAAAGTCTATAAAATTAGTCTTAATGGTAATTTTTCATGCCCCAATAGAGATGGAAAAATCTCTACTAAGGGTTGTTTATTCTGTAGTGCTATGGGTAGTGGTGACTTTGCGGGAAACGCAAATGATTCAATTGATATTCAATTTAAAAAAATTAAAGAAAATTATTTAACAAAATGGCCTGAAGGCTATTATATTGCATATTTCCAAGCCAATACTAATACCTATGGAAGTGTTGAAGAATTAAAGAAACGATATGATCAAATAATCCATGATGATTTCTTATTAGATAATAAGATTGTCGCTCTTTCTATCGCAACTCGACCTGATTGTTTAGATGATGATATCATTGATTATTTAAATCAATTATCTAAAAAAATTGAATTATGGATTGAATTAGGTTTTCAAACTGCAAATGAGACTACTGCATCATTAATGAATCGTGGTTATAATAATGATGTATTAATTAATGCTATCAAAAAATTAAAGACAATTGACGCAAAAATTATCGTCCATATCATTAATGGTCTTCCTAATGATACTAAAGAAGATATGATTAATACTGTCAAATTCTTAAATAATCTGCAAATAGATGGTATTAAAATTCATATGCTCCATGTAATTAAAGATTCTCTTCTTGGTCAAAATTATCAAAAAGAACCTTTTCCTATCCTAACATTAAATGAATATGTCGATATCGTAACAACTCAATTACGCTATCTCAATGAAAATATCATTATTCATCGTCTAACTGGTGATGCGGTAAAAGAGAATCTAATTGCTCCTCTTTGGACATTAAAGAAATTTGTAGTCTTAAATGAAATCGATAAAAAAATGCGAAAAGATAATATTTATCAAGGTGATTTATGTATTCAATAGTTGAATTTAGTCATATATTAGCTAAAGATTTTATCAT
>ONHH01000054.1 GCA_900317575.1 uncultured Bacillota bacterium
TAATAAAGATATTGTCCTTGTAACTCATGGAGGAGTAATAAGTATTTTATATAATTATCTATTTCCTAATGAGACAAAAAATATTTATGAAATTCAACCTAATAATGGTGAAGGATTATTAATTGATCTTGATCAATTAAGCTATGAGAAGATATAAAAAAACTATCTAGTTTTTACTAGATAGTTAATTTTTTTGCCATTTTGCGGTTAAATTTATTTCTTTTGGATCAAGACGATTTAAAGTTTCAACTTTATTATCATCACTATCAAACCAACCAAGGAAGGTCCAACCAGCCTGAGATAGATTTTGAAGATTAATGGTTGATTTTTGAGTTTCATTAGTATATAAATCTAATTGAGCAGTTACGTTTGCTTGAGCATCTTTACTATTTACATATCTTTCTGGATCAGATTGTCTTAAATATTCAACATATTGATTCTTTTCATAATTAGAAAGGGTATGTTTTATTGTATAGCTTTCAGGATTTAAATTCTTATTAGTGGTTGCAAGATTATCAGTTATTTGGGTATTGAAATTGGCATTTCCTTTACAATCATAATTAACTTTAAATTCTGTTGCTGTCCATCTAGCGTATAACGCAAAAGATTTATTTCCATCAAATTTATATTCAGTTAAGCTTACATTATCTTTATTATTGAATAATCCGGATCCAACTGTTGTATCAGCATTTAGATACCAACCACCAAAATCATAGAAATTTCTTGTAGGATCAACTGGCGCATCTTCAAGTAATTTAGTGGAACGATCAACAATAAATCTTCCAGCTGGGGTTGCGCCATCCTGATAATAGAACTCTACTTTAATTGGTGATGATAAAAATAAAATGACAAGGACGATTAGGACAACAATTGCACCTAAACCAGAGAATAATACGATTTTTCTTCGTTTAGGACTACTTTGCCCTTCTGAAGAAAAACCTGATGTATCACCTACAGATTCTTCAATTGTTAGTTTTTTCTTTTCTTTTTTTGCCATATTGATACCTCACTATTATAAATATTATAGCAAATATTCCCTTTTAAAGCAAGATTTTTAGACTTAGAATTTATTTTAACTCTTTTTCTTATCAAAAATAATAATATTTTGGTATAATAATAGGAGAAATAGAAAGAGGTTATTATGGCTGTATTAGGTATTAATCAAGAAATATTATTAACAATTAAAAGGATAGGTATTAATGGTGAAGGAATTGGCTATTATAAAAGATTAGCGGTCTTTGTTGATTATGCGTTACCTAATGAAGAATGTGTTGTAAGAATTACAGAAGTTCATGATAAATATGCAGTAGGAAGGTTAGTATTAGTAAAAGATAAGATTAATCCAGCCAGATGTGATGCTAAATGCCCATATTATAAAAAATGTGGTGGTTGTGATTTGATGCATGTCAATTATGAAACTCAATTGAAGTTAAAGAAAGATATTGTTAAAGAATCATTTACAAGATATTATAATGATAGCTTAAATGATAAATTATTTAAAGATACTATTGGTATGGATAAACCATGGCGTTATCGTAATAAAGCAAAACTTCCTGTTCGTTATGATAATCATCATTTAGTTACTGGACTTTATGCGAAAGAAGATAATCGTCTAGTATATATTGATGATTGTATTGTTGAAAGAGAAGATATTCGTAATTGTAATAAAGAAATCTTAGATTATTTAACTAAATATCAAGTGATTGCTTATAATCCTAAATTAAAAGATGGCGTTTTAAGACATATTGTCTTAAGAAGTTCTAAGAAGACTGGTGAAATACAAGTTACACTTATTCTTTATAAAGATGATGAAAGAACAAAGAAGATTGCTGCTGATTTAATAAATATAAAAAATGTAGTTTCTGTTTATATCAGTATTAATTCAGATCTTGATGCGTTAGAGAATTTTGGCGAAAATACTTATCTATTATGTGGTAAAGAAACAATAACTGAAGAATTATTAGGATATAATTTTGAATTATTACCAACTGCTTTCTTTCAATTAAATTTGGAACAAACAGAAAAATTATATGATGTAGTATTAAAGAATTGTAATTTAAAAGGCAATGAGAAGATTATTGATGGTTATTGTGGAGTAGGAACAATTGGTATTTATTTATCTAAATTTGCGGAAGAAGTAAGAGGAATTGATACAAATAAAGAATCAATTATTAATGCTAATGCTAACGCAAAGCTTAATAATATCGCAAACGCAAGTTTCTATTGTGGTGATATGGGCTCATTAATTACTAAATGGAATAAAGAAGGCTTTAATGCTGATATTTTAGTAATTGATCCACCTAGAACTGGTCTTGATCATAAAATGATTACCTTCCTTCAAACTCATCCAGTAAAGAAGATTGTTTATGTTTCCTGCAATCCTTCAACTCTTGCAAAGAATTGTAGTCATTTAGAAAAATTATATAATATTCGTTCAATTCAACCATTAGATATGTTCCCACAAACTGCTAATGTAGAGTGTGTTGTTTGTTTAGAAAGAAGATAAGAAGTGATTGTTTCATCTTTAATAGTTATATTGGTCGGATTATTGATCTTAATTATGGGTTTAATAATCTGGTTAAAAAGAAAAATTACATTAATTCATGATTATCATTATGAACATGTGACTGAAGAAAATATTAAACCCTATACGATGATGATTGGTATTGATTTAATAATTATCGCTTCATCGATGCTTGCGGCCGGAATTTTCTTATTAATAACTAAAAATCCTCATTATTTTTTAATTATGGGAGTGGGTTTATTAATTGGAATAATTATGTTTATTATTGTTCAAAAGAAATATAATTCAACAATTATTGATTAATATAGATTGAGAAAGAAGGAATAATAATGGAAAAAAAAAAAAAAAAAGTAAGTAAGAATAGCTATCGATTCTTCTGTAATAAGGAATGTCAATATTTTCCTTGTCATAAGACAGAAGATTTAGATAATTTTAATTGTTTATTTTGCTATTGCCCATTATATGCTTTAGGAGATAAATGTGGTGGTAATTTTAGATATTTACCAAGTGGAATTAAAGATTGTTCTAATTGTTTAGTTCCTCATCGTCCTGAAGGATATAATTACATTACTTCTAAATATTTAGAAATTATGGAGATTGCTAAAAGAGATCCTAATAAAGAAGAATTATTTGAAAAAGCCTTTAATAAAGAAGATAAATAAGATAATAGTTTATTTATTTGGAGGAAATTATGAAAAAGATAGGAATTGTTTTCTTGCTTGGTATTTATTCTCTTTTTATTTTTACTAATGGCTGTAAAAAAGAAGAAAAGAAGATTGATAATAATCAAGAAACAATCATTGATGATAAAAATAATGATGTTGAAAAAATTGGTGATTTATATTTCCATTATTATTTTAATAATGGAGAACCTGATTTAACAGTAAAAGTTGATGATCCTAAAAATTATAAATTATTAGATGTAACAAGAGATGGATATCAATTTCTTAATTATTATTTTTATAATGATGCTAATCAAAGAATAGATTATGATAATATCACAAAGCCTACTGGTAGTAATGATATTATTATTAAATTAGATGCTCAATGGAAAGCAATTAAATATAAAGTTGAGTTTTATTGTCAAGGCTCAAGAGTATCACTTAAAAGTGTAGAATATGGTACTAATGTAAAAGCACCTAATCCGACAATAATACCTGGTTATAAATTCATTGAATGGGATAATGATTATTCATTTATTACTAAAGATACAATTGTTAATGCAATATATGAAGAAATAGTTAATCCATCTAAAACGATACTAGTAGTACTAGGTAATTGGATGAATGATGATGGAACAATGTCAGCTACGATGAAAAAAAGACTTGCGTTATGTCTTGAAGCTTATGATAAATTTAATCCTGATTATATAGTGGTAACTGGTGGTATGGCTAATGCGAAAGCGGGAATATCAGAAGCTCAAGCAATGTATTCATATCTTACTACTATGGGTATTAATCCAGGAATGATTATCAAAGAAGATCAATCGCTATCTACTAATCAAAATGCTATTTACACGATGGCTAAATTAGAGAATTTTGATTTTGATAATTTAATTATTGTATCAACTATTGAACATTTTGTTAATTATCAAACAGTTAAATATTTTAATGATGCAGCTTTGGCCAATCAAAAAATAAAAGAAAAAAATATAAATATTATGATTTATACTAATAATGCTAATAGTTAGGAGAGTAAAATGACATTTATTAAAAGATTGTTTTTATTATTTATTATTTTACTATTAAGTATTAGCTTTTCATGTAAGAAAAAGGGAGATGAAAAGATTGATAATGAGGATGGAAATAGTGAAGAAAAGCCATCTGTTATAGTTGATGATAAAAAACCATCAATTGAAATAACCGGAGTAGAAGATTTATTAATTGATGAATCGATTAAATTAGAATTAGTTAAGAAAGATATTACTGAAGATGGTATTGTTTCATGGAAATCTTCAGATAATAAGATAGCTAGAGTATCTTATAATGGAACAGTTAAAGGTATTAGTGCTGGTGAAGTAACTATCACTGCTACCTTTGGTGATTTAACTGCAACCGCAAAGATTCATGTTTATGCACCGGAAATAACTTCCTTTAATATTGAAATGGATAATTTATTTGAAGTAGGTGGAAGCTATAAATATAACAAACAAATCTTACCAGAAAAAGCAATTCAAGATTTAGATATTGAATATGATAAAGATTATATCAATATTGAAGGTAAAATTGTTCATGCGTTAAAAGAAGGTAATACAAAAATTATTTTCAAATCAAAGGCTGATAATAATATTTATCAAGAATTTGATGTTGAAATTAAAGAAAGTAAGGCCCCTACTATTACTAAAAAGGAAGGCTATAGCGAATTACTTGAAGTAAATTATGCTGATAAAAAAGGATTGGTAGCAGACCTTGATATTGTTGATAATGTTGATGGTGATGTAAGTGATTTAATTACTTATAAAATTGAAGATTTAATTACTTATGGGGAACATGATATTACAATTAATGCGGTAGATAAGGTAGGTAATTCAACTTCCTTTACTCGAAGAATTAAAGTAGTATGGAATTATCATATTAAATTTATTGGTCATGCTGGATGTACTTTTGCAGTACCAAATACCGAAGAAGCCTTTATTTTTGCAGCTAAAAATTTACAATATCAAGCACTAGAATGTGATGTTCAAACTACTAAGGATGGAATCTATGTAACTAATCATGATTCTACTATTAATGGTATTAAAATATCTGAACATACTTATGATGAATTAAAAGATATTGAAATTAAATATGGTCAATATACAGGTCATTTATGTACTTTAGAAAGATATTTAGAGATTTGTAAAGAATATAATGTTGAAGCAATCATTGAACTTAAGGGTTCATCACCTGGTATTTCTACATCTAATCAAGATGATATTCCTCGTTTGATGAAATTTATTACTGATAAAGGAATGTATGATAATTCAACAATTCTTACTTCAATGTCTATTTGTTTAATTAGAATCCGTCAAGAAGGATATGATATTCCATGTCAATTACTTGTAAATAGTTGTGAGGATCAAAATACATTAAATTTATGTAATATTTACAATTTTGATTTAAGTACGAATGTTACTTATGGTGGACCTAATAGTGATGAATGGTTAAATAAATATCGTGAAGGTGGTCATAAGATTTCTGTATGGACCTTTAGTGGTGATTATAGTCAAGTTCAAACATGGATTGATAAAGGTGTTGATTATGTTACATGTGATTGTCATTACATGTATCAATTAGAATTAAAATAATATTGAGGATATAATGCAAATAAAAGAAGAATTAATCGAAGAATTAGAAAAGCTTGGAAATTGTAAATGCGATGTTGATAAAGCATGTGGAGGTCTTAAAGAAGAAGTTGCTAATTTAACTAGATATTTAAGAACTTTACTTTATCCAGTTGTCTTTAATAAGCGAAGTGGACATGATTCTATCGAAGAAATATTAAATAAAATATACAATTCATTAAAGAAAATCTTATTAATTACTGATAAAGTTGATTTAGATTTAGTTTATAATACGATTATTTCTAAATTACCAATGATTAAACAAATGCTCGATTTAGATGTTGAAGCTGCATATGAAGGTGATCCAGCTGCTAAATCTAAGATGGAAATAATGCTATCATATCCGAGCTTTGAAGCTTTATCTATTTACCGAATAGCTCATGAATTCTATTTACTTAAAGCAACCACTATCGCAAGAATGATGTCAGAATATGCTCATATTCTTACTGGTATTGATATTCATCCAGGTGCTACAATTGGTAAATCATTCTTTATTGATCATGGAACTGGAGTAGTAATTGGTGAAACTACAGTTATAGGTAATCATGTAAAGATTTATCAAGGTGTAACTTTAGGTGCTAAATCTTTTGTCAAAGATAAAGATGGTCATTTAATCAAAGGTATTAAACGTCATCCTAATATTGAAGATAATGTTATCATCTATGCTAACGCAACCATTCTTGGCGGGGAAACAGTGATTGGTGAAGGAGCAATTATTGGCGGTAATATGTGGATTACAGAGAGTGTAGAAAAGGGCAGAAAAGTAATTAATAAATAGGAAATAATTAACAATTAAAATAAGGGATAAATGAAGGTAATGAAAAACCTTCATTTTTTTCTTTACTTTATTTTTACACAAAAAAAATGATATTCTTAAATTTTACAAAAAGATTACAATTTTAAGTATAAAAAAAAGAGTAAAAAAAGTATGAATGTGCTATAATTTAAATGTAAGTGTTTTCAAAAAAGAAAGGAAGAATTAACATGAAAACGATAGTTATTGGTGTTATTGGTGCAGATGTACATGCAGTAGGTAACAAAATTATTGAGTATGTATTGAAAAATGCTGGTTACAATGTAGTTAATGTTGGTGTTTTATCTACTCAAGAAGATTTCATTAATGCAGCTGTTGAAAGTAATGCACAAATGATTTTAGTTTCAAGTTTATATGGTCAAGGTGAAATTGACTGTCGTGGACTAAGAGAAAAATGTGTTGAAGCTGGTATTGGTGACATTATTCTTTATGTTGGAGGTAATATCGTTGTTGGAAAACAAGACTTCAAAGAAGTTGAAAAACGTTTTAAAGCAATGGGATTTAACCGTGTATTCCCTCCTGGAACAAATATTGAAGAAGATTTACCTTTTATTAAACAAGATTTAGGAGAATAAAATGAGTAAATATTTGATGATTGATTTTGGATCCACATTTACTAAACTTACAGCAGTTGATACTGAAAAAGAAGATATTATTGGTACAAGTAGTCATTTCACAACTGTTGCAACGGATATAACAATCGGTTATCATAATGCATTAAAAGCTCTTTATAATAAAATTGGTCAAGTTAAATTTGATAAAATAATTAGCTGTTCTTCAGCAGCTGGTGGTTTAAAAATGTGTGCCATCGGTTTGATTGAAGAATTAACAGTTGAAGCGGCAAAAAGAGTCTGCTTAGGTGCAGGCGCAAAAGTAGATTTAGTATATTCACATCATATCAATAGACATGAAGTTGAAAGAATTGTTGAAGAAAAGATTGATATCATCTTACTTGCTGGTGGTACTGATGGTGGTAATAGTGAATGTGTCATTCATAATGCTACTATGTTAGGAAAAGCTGGTATTACGATTCCTATTATCTATGCTGGTAATAAATCATGTGTTGATGAAATCGAAGATATTTTCAATGAATATCATTTAAATGGTTACGTTTGTGAAAATGTAATGCCTCAAATCAATGTCTTAAATATCCCTTCTGCAAGAGAAAAGATTCGTGAAATCTTTTTAAAGAATATTATTGTTGCTAAAGGAATTAAAAAGATTGAAGATGAAATTGATAAGGTCATTCTCCCAACTCCTGAAGCAGTATTAAATGCATGTAATCTTTTATCTAAAGGCTATATGCATGAAGCTGGATTAGGTGAACTAGTTGCTCTTGATATTGGTGGTGCTACTACGGATGTATATTCTATGTGCCCAGCTTCCGCAAAAAGAGCAGATGTTATTGTTAAAGGATTAGAAGAACCATACGCTAAAAGAACTGTTGAGGGTGATTTAGGTATGAGATATTCAGCCTTAGGTGTCTTAAAAGCTTTAACACCTGAAGAAATTAGAATGATCAAAGAAGACGAAAATGTAGATATGGAAAAAGAACTACTAATGCGTCATAATAATGTTGATGTTGTATATAAAGATGATGATTATGAAGAAAATGTAGATCTACTTATTGGCGGTGTGTGTGCTGATAAAGGTATGGGCCGTCATGTCGGAAAATTAGAAGAACTCTATAGCCCAATGGGTACTATTTATACTCAAACAGGTAAAGATTTAACACAAATTGAATATGTAATTGGTACTGGTGGAATTCTTGTAAATTCTAAAAATCCTGTAAAGATTATGTCTAAAGTAACAGGAGACAGAAGTAAATATTTAGAATTAAGACCACTTAATCCTCGTTATCTTTTAGATGCTGATTACATATTTGCGGCAATGGGACTTCTTAGTCAAGAAGATCCATTATTAGCCTTAAAAATAATGAAAAAACATCTAAAAGAAGTTAGTTTAAAATAATTAAAGGAAGGTAATGTCATGGAATTAAGAAATAAAAAGTGGACTGAAGAAGAATTCTTAGCAATGAGAAAAAAAGTTCTTGCAACCTGGAAAACTGGAAGTGATCCTCAACTTGATCTTGATAAGGCAATTGAATATTTAAAATCAATTCCTGATTCAAAGAACTTTGCTAAAAAGCTTGCTGACGCAAAGCTTCATTCTAAAAGAACTCTTGTTCAACCTCGTGCAGGTGTTCCACTAATCGATAAACAAATCGAATTGCTTCAATATCTAGAAGCATCTGGTGCAGATTTTGTACCATCAACTATTGACTCTTATACAAGACAAAATCGTTATCAAGATAATGAATTTGCAATTGAAGAGAGTAAGAAATTAGGTAGAGCAATGATTAATGGTTTCCCAGCTGTTAATCATGGTGTAACTGGTTGTAAACAAGTTCAAGAAAGTGTAAGCGTACCTATTCAAGCTCGTCATGGTACTCCAGATGCTCGTTTACTTGCAGAAATTATTCATGCTGCTGGTTGGACAAGTAATGAAGGTGGCGGTATTAGCTATAATGTTCCTTACGCAAAGAGTGTATCAATTTATGATTCTTTATTATATTGGCAATATTGCGATAGACTAGTTGGCTATTATGAAGATCATGGTGTAACAATTAACCGTGAACCATTTGGTCCATTAACTGGTACCCTAGTTCCACCATCAATTTCTAATACTATTGGTATTGTTGAAGCATTACTTGCTGCTGAACAAGGTGTAAAAAATATTACAGTTGGTTATGGTATGGGTGGTAATCTAATCCAAGATGTAGCTGCTATTCATGCTTTACAAGAACAAACTGATGAATATTTACAAAAGATGGGATATAAAGATTGTATCGTAACTACAGTATTCCATCAATGGATGGGTGGTTTCCCTCAAGATGAAGCTGAAGCTTTAGGTTTAATTTCAATGTCTTCAGTATATGCTCAACTTGCAGGTGCTACTAAGATGATTAATAAAACACCTCATGAATCAGTAGGTGTACCAACTAAAGAAGCTAATGGAATTGGTATTAAAGCATCACGTTTAGTATGTCAAATGCTAGAAGAACAAAGATTCCCTGAATGTGAACAATTACATCAAGAAGTTGAACAAATCAAGAAAGAAGTTAACTGCTTAATGGATGCTATCTATAAAGTAGGTGAGGGAGATTTAGCTATCGGTGTTGTTAAAGCATTCGAACAAGGTATCATTGATGTACCATTTGCGCCAAGTAAATATAATGCAGGTTTAATTTTACCTGCTCGTGATAATGAAGGATTCTTAAGAATCTTAGAATTTGGTAAATTAGGTTTTACTGATGAAATCAAAGAATTTCATAAGAAGAAAATTGCTGAAAGAGCTGCCGCTGAAGGACGCCCAGTTACTTTCCAATTAACTGTTGATGATATTTATGCAGTATCAACAGGTCATTTAATCGGTCGTCCTAAAGGATTTAAGTATAATAAATAAAAAAGAGGTATTAAAAAAATGAAAATTAAAAATGTTATTCTTACTCCATCCTATACAGGATTCTATTTTGATGATCAAAGAGCTATTAAAGCTGGTGCTGGTCATGATGGTTTTATGTACACAGGAAAACCTATTACTGAAGGTTTCAAGAGTGTACGTCAAACTGGTGAAGCTATTTCTATTCAATTAGTATTAGAAGATGGATCAGTTGGTTATGGTGATTGTGCTGCTGTACAATATTCAGGTGCAGGTGGTCGTGATCCACTATTCCTAGCTAGTGATTTTATTCCTTTCTTAGAAAAGCATATCGTTCCATTACTAATTGGTGAAGATGTATCAAGCTTCAGACCTTTAGCTGAAAAATATGATCATATGTTAGTAGAAGGTAAGAGATTACATACAGCTATTAGATATGGTTTAACTCAAGCTCTACTTAATGCTGCAGCCGTTTCTAACCATGTAACAATGGCTGAAATTATCAGAAAAGAATATGGAATTAAAGATAAGGTTTACAAACCAATTCCAATCTTTGCTCAATCTGGTGATGACCGTTATGATAATGTTGATAAGATGATTATCAAAAAAGCTGATGTTCTACCTCATGCATTAATCAATAATGTTAAAGAAAAATTAGGTGAACATGGTGAATTATTACTTGACTATGTTAAATGGTTAGCTAATAGAATTATTACATGGCGTACTTCTAAAGATTATATGCCTATTTTCCATATTGATGTTTATGGAACAATTGGTATTGCATTCAACAATGATGTTGATAAGATGACTACTTATATGATGCAACTAGAAGAAGCTGCTAAACCATTTAGTATCCGTATTGAAGGACCAGTTGATGCTGGAAACCGTGAAGATACAATGAAATATCTACGTGATTTAACTGCTGAACTTGAAAAGAGAGGCTCTAAATTACAAATCGTTGCTGATGAATGGTGTAATACATTAGAAGATATTAAATACTTTGCTGATAATAAAGCAGGTCATATGCTACAAATTAAGACTCCAGATTTAGGTGGTGTTAATAATGTAGCTGAAGCTATCATCTATTGTAATGAAAAAGGTATTGGTTCTTATTGTGGTGGTACATGTAATGAAACTAATATTTCAGCTCAAACTACTACTAATATTGCTATCGCATGTAAAGCTGACCAATGTCTTGCAAAACCTGGTATGGGTGTAGATGAAGGTTACATGATTGTTCGTAATGAAATGAATCGTGTAATTGCTATCGCAAATTCTCGTAAATAATAAATAGAGGAATTCATTTATGGAAAAGAACCAACAAATTGGAAGCTGTGGCAGTGTTGAATCTAATGATTGCTTAATGACAGTCTCAGCTTCTGATAAATTGGAACTAGAAATTAGTAGTATTGTTGATGCTTTCTTCCATGATCAAATTGAAAAAGTAATTCTTGATACTTTAAAAGAATTAAATATCAGTAAAATTAAAGTTGTATGCCTTGATAAAGGAGCTCTTGATTATACAATTCGTGCTCGTTTAATTACAGCTATTGAAAGGATGAAGAATAATGCGTAGAAGTTTATTATTTATTCCTGGAAATAACCCCGCAATGCTTCAAAATGCAGATGTATTTGGTGCTGATGCGGTAATCTTCGATTTAGAAGATGCTGTAAATGTTCTTCAAAAAGATGCAGCTAGATCCTTAATGCAATGCTATTTAAATACTCATCCTAATCAAGTGATGGAAGTAGTAGTAAGAATTAATGGTCTAGATACAGCTTATTATGAAGAAGATTTAGATAAGATTGTTAGTGATAATATCGATACAATCATGCTTCCAAAAGCTAGAGTTGAATATTTAATCAAATTAGATGAAATTCTAACTAAACTTGAAAAAGAACGTCACTTAAAGAAAAAGATTGGAATTATCCCAATTATTGAACTTGCGGTATCAGTTCTTGAAGTAGAAGAAATTGCAAAACAAAAAAGAGTTAATGGTATCTTATTAGGTGCTGAAGATTTAACAAGTGATATGGAAGTTACAAGAACTAAACAAGGTGTGGAAATAGAATATCCCCGTGCTCGTATCGCAATGGCATGTAAAGCATATCAGATTGACGCAATCGATACTCCTTTTACTGATGTAAATGATTATGAAGGCTTAGAAAGAGATGCTCTTCATGCTCAAGAATTAGGTATGAATGCTAAATCAGCAATTCATCCTAATCAACTTGATACAATTAATCAAATTTTCTTACCAACTGAAAAACAAATTAGATGGGCTCTTCGTGTTCGTCAAGCAACTAAAGAAGCAGCCACTAAAGGACTTGGTGTCTTTAGCTTAGATGGTAAGATGGTTGATAAACCAGTTATGGAAAGAGCAGAAAAGATTCTTTTAAAAGCTGAAAAGTTTGGAGCGCTTCCTGATGAAGAATAATATGATTGTTAATAAGGTAAATAGAGAAATTCCATCAAACTATAAACCTTTTATTTCTAGTTCAGATTATAAAAATCATCAAAGAGTATTAATTGATGAGAAGAAGACTAATAATAAAATTATCTTTTTAAAAGATTTAAGTGAAGTATTTGATATCTTAAAGATTAAAGATAATGATACTATTTCTTTCCATCATCATTTACGTAATGGTGATTTTGTTCAAAACCTTGTATCAGAAGAGATTAAGAAACGTAATTTAAAGAATTTACATTATGCTCCTTCAGCAATTTTCCCTAGTAATGCGATCTTAGCAGAACTTATTAAAAATGGTAATGTTACTAGTATTGATACTAATTATTTAAATGGTGAAGTTGCGGAAGTCATTGGTAAAGGCTATTTACAAGGACCACTGGTTATGAATACCCATGGTGGTAGACCAAGAAAGATTGAAGCAGGTGAATTAAAAATTGATGTTGCGTTCATCGCTTGCCCAACTGTTGATAAATTAGGTAATGGATATGGTGGTATTGGTAAAGCTGCTTGTGGAAGTCTTGGTTATGCGATATCTGATCTTAAATATGCTAAAAAAGTCGTACTTGTAACTGATAATTTAGTTGACACATTAGATCGAATTGAACTAGATCATAAATATGTTGATATAGTCTTAGTTATTGATTCAATTGGTGATCCTAATGGTATCGTATCTGGTACAACTAAGATTACTAAAGATCCAATTGGTTTGAAGATTGCTAATATGACTGCTAAATTATTAGATGAAATTGGTTTAATTAAAGATGGCATGTCAATGCAAACTGGTGCTGGTGGTACTAGTTTAGCTGTCGCATCATATGTTAAGAACTTAATGATTAAAAAGAATATCAAGGGAAGCTTTGCTTCTGGTGGTATTACGGGATATTTTGTAGATATGCAAAAGAATAATCTTTTTGAAGAATTACATGATGTCCAATGCTTTGATATTGATGCAGTAAAGAGTTATAACGAAAATCCTCATCATATTGGTATGAGTGCATCTAAATATGCTAATCCTTATGATGATCCTATTGTTGATAAATTAGATATTGTTATTCTTGGCGCAACCGAAATCGATAAAGATTTCAATGTTAATGTAACAACTGATTCCTATGGAAAGATTATTGGTGGTTCTGGAGGTCATTCAGATACTGCTCATGGAGCTAAGGTATCAATTATTACGACTAATTTAATTAAATCAAGAATGCCAATTATAAAAGATCATGTAACTACTATTACTACTCCAGGTGAAGATATCGATATTTTAGTTTGTGAAAGAGGTATTGCGGTAAATCCATTACGTAAAGATTTATTAGCTCTATTAAAAAATTCACATCTACCAATTAAAACAATTGATGAATTATATGAATTAGCTCATTCAATTACCGGTACTCCTAAGAAATTAGAAAGAAGTAAAGAAGTAATTGGTGTTGTTGAATATCGTGATGGTACAGTAATCGATACATTATATAAATTTTAAAGGGAACAAATATGCTAATTAAAGAGGCTCTACTAAAAGAAGAATTAAATAATATAAAAGATTTTTTAAATAAATTTGATCTATCAATGGATGCAGTAACCCATACTATTTATGCAGAAATTGATGATAAAATTGTCGGAACCGTTTCCTGCAATAATGATATTATTAAATGCCTTGCGGTAGATCCTCTTTATCAAAGCGAAAATGTATCTAATCTTTTAATAACTGAAATAATCAATTATCTAAATTCTAACAATATTTATTCATATTTAGTATTTACTAAGCCAATGTATGATAAAGTTTTCTTATCACTTGGCTTTAGAAAAATTATTATGGATGAAAACGTTATCTTACTGGAAGGCGGTAATGAAAGAATTACCGATAAGATCAATAAGATTAAAACTCAAATTGAATTTAGTATAGGGTCTTTAAATGATAATACTGATCTTGCCGCAATTGTTATTAATGCTAATCCAATAACTATTGGTCATGAACATTTAATTGAAACTGCAAGTAAGAATCATGATTATGTTGTAGTATTTGTCGTAGAAGAAGATAAATCAATCTTTAAATTTGATGAAAGATTATCAATGGTTTATTTAACATGTAAAAGATTAAATAATGTAGTAGTTGTTCCATCTAGTAAATATATAGTGTCACAGCTTACTTTTCCTACTTATTTTTTAAAAGAAGATTTAGTTGAAAAAGAACATGCAATGATTGATGCGTTAATCTTTAGAGATTATTTCTGTAAAATCTTACCAATTAAGAAACGTTATTTAGGAAAAGAAACTAAGAAGAAGATGGTTAGTTATAATACTATCTTAAAAGAAGTATTAGGCGATAAAATTATTGAAATTGATCGCTTAAAATTAGATAATGAAATAGTTTCTGCAAGTTTTGTTCGTAGGCTTCTTGAAAATCATCAATATGAGGAATGCTTAAAATATATTCCTAAACAGATTCAAACAGTCTTTATGATGGTGGCTAAGAGTCATTATGAATAATATTGCGGATGAAATCTTAAGAGAACGAGAAGAGAAAAATCAATTAATTAATTCATATTTAAATGATTATGATGTAATTACTTTAAAAGCTAATATTCCTGGTTCAAATAAACAATTAAATATTGCGTATATCTTAATTAATTATTTTCATCATCAATTGATAGATAGATTTAAATTTATTAATTATTTATATTTTGATGATGTATCTGGACCAATGTATCTTTATTTAGTGAAGAAGCAGCAAATAAAAAAAGAAGATTTAATTAAAATTGAAGAAACTAAATATGGTCGATTCATTGATATTGATCTCTTTATTAATGGAATTAATAGAAGTGTTAATCGTAATCAATTAAGAAAATGTTATTTATGTGGGGAAGATGCATTTATTTGCAGTCGAATGAAGAAGCATTCATATGAAGAATTAATTAATTATTTGAATCAACAAGTTAGATTCTTATTAAGAGAAATCATTAACGAATGTATAATTACTAGTATGGAAAAAGAATTAAATTTGGATCCAAAATTTGGTTTAGTTACTCCTACTAGTAATGGATCTCATAATGATATGAATTATGAGATGATGAAACAGTCAATAATGATTATTAAAGATGATTTAATAGAAATGTTCTTTAATGGTTATGATCATCAAGGAACATTAAATGAATTATTTAATCTTAATCGTAAATTAGGCATATTGACTGAACAAAAGATGTTTAAACAAAGTTTAAATGTCAATACTTATAAAGGTTTAATCTTTATTTTAGGTCAAACCTTAGGATCTTTAGGATATGCTCTAAAGAATAAAAAAGATTTTAATTCAATCTTTACTAATTTAAAAGAAATGGGTAAAGATTTAATTAATGAATTAAAACAACCATCATTTGTTACAAAAGGTGTTATTGCTTATCAGAAATATGGTATTGAGGGGGCAAGAGGAGAAATAAAAAATGGCTTATTAAGTGTTAGAAACCTATTAGCCATTAATGATATGGAAACAAATGATGATTTATTGAATGCTTTAGTATATTTAATCATCAATATTGATGATACGGTATTCTTAAATCGTAGTGGATCAATTGAAAAATATCAATTATTTAAGAAATACTTTAAAGAACTAAACATTAATGATGGTGAATCAATAAATCAATTAAATAAAATGTGTATAGAAAACAATTTAAGTTTTGGTGGATGCGCTGATTTATTGATTGTATCTATCTTTTTAAAGATGATTAATAATCGATTATTTTAGGGAAAAATGGGGAAATATAAATGGAGGAAAAATATGAAAACAAAAACTTTTAGAGCTTTTATATTCATGATTGCTTTAGTATTTGTATTTTCTTTAATTGCTGTTTCATCTTGTAAAAAAGATGATAATGGTGATAAAACTGATCCAGTTGAAGATTATACAGATTTAAGTGTGAGGGATGCTAAAGGTAAGAATGGTATGGTTACATCTGCAAGTCCTTATGCTTCAAAAGCCGGATTAGATATTCTAAAAGCTGGTGGAAATGCATTTGATGCTGCTGTTGCTGTATCATTTGCATTAGGTGTTGTTGAACCACATGCATCAGGTATTGGTGGTGGTGGTTTAATGGTTGCATATGATGCTAAAACTGGTGAATATGTACAATATAATTTCCGTGAATTCACACCTGGTAAAGGGGTAGCAGCTGCATTCACTAATGGTGATGCTGATTTAGATGATGGCATTAAATCAAGTGGTGTTCCTACACAAGTAGCAGGATTACTCAAGATTATTGATGATAGATGTAAATTAGATCGTAAAACATTGATGGCACCAGCTATTAATTATGCTAAAAATGGTATTAAAGTTACACCAGAGCTTGCTAATGCAATCAATGATAACTTCCCACAAGTAATGAAGAGTAGAAAAGAAATTGCTAATGTATTTACTTCTGATGGAATTGAACCAATTAAAGCAGGCGAAAACTTAGTTCAAGCTGATTATGCTCATGTACTTGAATTAATTTCTGAAAAAGGCTTAGATGGTTTCTATAAAGGTGAAGTTGCGGAAGCAATTCTAGCTGCCCAAGAAGAACATGGTGGTTTAATTACTCAAAATGATTTAGATTATGTAGTAGCTAATTATCCAAAAATTCAAAATCCTTTACAAGGTGAATATCGTGGATATGAAATAGCAACAGCTACATCACCATCTTCAGGTGGAGCAATCCTTCTTGAAACTTTAAATATGCTTGAACATTATGGTGATATTAGTGCTTTAGGTCATAATAGTGCTGAATATATCAATGTTCTTGCAACAGCTATGACTTGTGCTTATGGTGATAAGAGAAAATATTTTGCTGATTTTGACTTTGTAAATGTTCCAATTACTGGTATTATTTCTAAAGCATATGCCGCAGATTTATGGGAAAAACGTTATACAGTTGGTAAACCTTATTGTGGTAGATGGGCTGTAGGTGGTTCATCATCAGATGATTATGGAAATCCTTGGCCATATGTAAGTGGTAAGACTGAGCTTGTTACGCCAGGTGATGATTACAATTACAATGAACATTATTCTACAACTGCTTTCTCAGTTGCGGATAAAGATGGAAATATTGTAAGTGTAACTCAAACAATTAACCATTTCTTTGGTAATGGTATTGTTCCACATGGTTGTGGTTTCTTCTTAAATAACCAAATGAGTAGTTTCTCATTATCAACAAGTAGTGTTCACTATGTTGAACCATATAAACAACCAGTATCGCATATCATGCCTACAATCATTATGAAAGATGGTAACCCTTGGGCAACTCTTGGTTCTCCAGGTGGCTTAAGACTTCCATCAGCAGTTATTCAAACAACTGTTAATATGATTGATTTTGGTATGAATATTCAAGATGCTATTAACGCAACTAGAGTATATTGTTATGCTGCAGCAAGTGCTGACCTTTGTGGTGTTGGTAAGAAAGACTTAAATATTGAAAATGCATTACCAAAAGATGTAAGAGATGAACTTGAAGCTATGGGTTATTTCTTAATTACTCAAGGTTCTAAAGATCATGATTTATTCTTTGGTGGTGTTCATGGTATTCGCTTTGATTATGCGACTAAAGAAATGCATGGAGGTGCCGATATCCGTCGTGACGGTAAGGCTTTAGGTTACTAGTCAATGATTTGGGAAATTGAATTATTGTATTTTGCGGCAATGATAGTAACATTTATTGTGTTACTAGTCTTTGCTAAAATGCCAAGTGGTATTGCATTAATGTGTTCTGCCGTAGTCGGCATGACTCTTGGAGCAATTTTCTCTGGTACTGGATGGAACTTAAGATATTTAATTGAAGGTGGCTTTGGCTATTTTGATACAATTTTAGTTATTGTTACCGCAATGCTCTTTATCTCAGGTTTAAAAGCATCGGGTGCCATTGAATACATATCAGTATTATTAGTAAAGGTCTTTAGAAAAGTACCAACAGTTTTACTATTAACATTTATACTCATTGTAATGCTACCTGGTATGCTTACTGGATCATCACTTGCATCAATTGTTTCATGCGGTGCGATCGTTGCGCCAATCATGTTAAAGATGGGCATTCCTAAGAAAAATGTTGGAGCAATTATCGCCTTTGGTGCAGTACTTGGTATGATTGCACCACCAATTAACGTTCCAGTAATGGTAATCTGTGATGTAGTAGATATTCCTTATTCAGGTTTTACTCTTCCACTAATCTGTTTAACATTCCCTATCGCAATCTTTGCGGTATTATGGCTAAGTAGAAGATTAATGACTTCTAAAAAGGCAGCATTAGAAATGCCAGAAGAAGATAGTGAATTTAAGAAAGATAATTTAGTTGAAAACATCATTCTTACTGCTTTATTAGTATTAGTACTTGTTGTAATGTTAGTTCTAATGCTAACTGCTAAGGAAAAATATGCTAATTTATATTTAGTATTATTAATTCTTATTTCATTAGTATTTGTGGGAGCTATTGTATCAATCTGGGTAAGAAAACCTTATAGTGTAGAAATTAATCTTGAAAAATTAGAAGGATCACTTGATTTTAATATTACTAAAGAATTAAATCCATTAGTATTATTACCAGTTTTAATTCTAATTATTCTATTTGTTCTTCAAAGTTTACTTCCAAGAAGTGTTGGAATGTTAGGTAGTCCATTATTATTTGTTATTGCATTCATTCCTACAATCTTTGTTGGACGTAAATGTAAGATATTATCAGTTGTTCAAGATGGTATAGGTAAATCATTATCTGCAATGGGCTTATTAATTGGTGTTGGTATGTTTGTTGAAGTTATGACTTTAACTGGAGCAAGAGGTTATTTTGTAATCAATGCTTTAAGCTTACCAATGACATCATTTGCAGAACAATGGAAATATTTGTGGCAATATATTAGTATCGTAATTGCTGTACCAATCTTTGGTGGTATTTCAGCCTTTGGTTCTGCATCAATTCTTGGTGGACCATTTGTAATGGCTCTAATCGGATATAATGAAATTGTTGTATCTTCTGCAATATCACTTGTTGCAGCAATTGGTGAATTCTTACCACCAACTGCTATGTCTGCAACTTTCGTAGCTAAGACTGTTAATGAAGCCGATGCTCCTAAAGAAATAGAAACAAGTGAAGAAGTAGTAGAAGACATTCAAAAAGAAGAAAATACAGAAGTTGTACAACTTGATAATAAGAAGAAAGATATTAGTTATTTCAGTATAACTAAGACAGCAATTGTACCAATTGTCGTAACACTTGTATACGCATTAGCCTTTATAATGTTCGTATCAGTTTACTGGCCAGAATAGGAGGAAAAGATGTTTAGTTTAATTTTAACAATTATTTATCTAGTCCTTGTTGGTGCTATTGGAATCTTTGTTGGTTGGCATGGCTTTAAAACTGACAAGATTTATGAAAAGATTACAGCAGCAATTATGTTAATTATTTTAATCTTAAGATTATTCTTGATTAAGTAGGTGATAAGATGAAAGAATTTATTAAATCTAAAAAAGGTAATTTAATTGTTTCAGTATCACTACTTGTTATTGCAGTAGTAGTAACTGTAATTGTTGGCATTAATTTTAAATCATTTTCAGATTATAAAGTATATTTTTATGAAAGTGAAGCTGTAACTAGCAAACAAAAATTAAGTGATTATTCAAAGAATTTAAAAGGTACGGTTGGCGATTCCGATATTTATGTTCTTGATAGTGGTGTTGAAGGTCCTAGCTTACTTATTCTAGGGGGAACTCATCCAAATGAACCTTCAGGACAACTTACTTCGGTTTTCTTTCTTGAAAATTTAAAAGTTCATAGAGGAAAAGTATATATTATTACTGAAGCAAATAGAAGTGCATATACACATTCGCATCCACAAGAAGCTTCTCCATATTATTATTCAATAAAGACAGCTAGTGGTAAAGAAAGAATCTTTAAATTCGGTTCTCGTGCAACTAATACTAATCAACAATGGCCTAATCCTGATATTTATGTTCATTCATCTGGTCAAAAATTAACTAGTAATGATACTAGAAATCTAAATAGGTCATATCCTGGTAATGAAAATGGTACATATTCAGAAAAAGTAGCTTATGGTATTACTCAATTAATTAGAGAAAATGATATCACTATGACTATTGATTTACATGAAGCTAGTCCTGAATATATCACAATTAACGCATTAGTATATCATCAAAGAGCTAGTGAACTTGCAGGTCGTTTCGCTCTTGAAATGGAATTCTGTGATGTTAAGATCTCAACTGAAGTTTCACCACTTACTCTTCATGGTTTAACTCACCGTGAGTTAGGTGATCATACTAATACTCTTGCCTTCCTATGTGAAACATCTAATGCTTCACAAGGAAAACTTAGAGGAGCATTTACTGAAGAATTAATTACTGATGGAACTGTTGATAAGTTCTATCAAAAAGCTCTAGAATTAGAGCAAAGAGAAAATAATGATAAATTAATTTATGGTGCTCCAACTACTATTGATGAAAGAGTTGCAAGACATGCAATTTCAATTCTTTCAATCATTAATTCATATAATAGTATGTCTAAATACACAGATAGTTCAGAATATTCTACAGCTATTGGTAAATTAGAAATTGAACTTGCAGGACTTAAGTTCTATTCAGAAACTGAAGAACCAATTTCAGCTGCAAAACTTAGAAGTAATTCTAGAAGTATTTATGACAATATTATGGAAAATCATTTGGGAACATATTTACATGACCCAGAATAATTAAGAAAGGAAAGAAAAAATGAAAAAGATTTTATTATGTTTATTATTAGTTCTTGCAGTAGGCTTTGCTTCATGTAAGAGCGGTAAAGACAATGACCAAGGTGGTAGTGATAAAGAACCTGCTGCAACAGTTGATTTAGATTTAGATGCTTCATTAAAAGATGTATGTAAAGATTCAAAAATCTATTTAACTACATGTGGACAATCAGATATTGAAACTGTTTATAGTGTATTACTTGCTTGTGATATTGATGAAAAGAATATTACTAAAGATAATCTATTAGGTGTATCTGATGTTGAAGCTGGTGGAGTAGTATTCTTAGTTGTTGGTACTTCATCTAAAGGTTTAGGTTCAGCTGGTACTAACGTTGCTGATGAAACAGCTCGTGCTAAAGCATTTAGTGATGCTGCTAAAGCTGGTACTTTCAAAGTAGTAGTATTACATGTTGGTGGTGAAGGCCGTCGTGGAACTCAATCTGACCCTGTAATTAAAGCTGCTCTAGCTGGTGCTAAAGTATTCTTAGTAAAAGATGATGGTAAAGTAGATTCAGATGGTGTAATTACTGCTTCCGCAAAAGAAGCTAATGTTCCACTATATTTCTACTCTGGTGCTGGTAAAATGGCAAAACCA
>ONHH01000042.1 GCA_900317575.1 uncultured Bacillota bacterium
ATGCTTGAAAAATGCACCCTTAGCTCAGTTGGTAGAGCAACTGACTCTTAATCAGTGGGTCTAGGGTTCGAGTCCCTAAGGGTGTACCATTTAATTTAGTCCATGAGGACTTTTTTTTATATTATTCATTAGCACTTATTTATAAAGAGTGCTAATTTTTTATTATTTTTATCTTGACAACTATTGATTTATGGTGTATAATATAATTAGAATATTAGCAGTCTATTAAATAGAGTGCCAGATTAAGGAGAAATATATGAGTGAAACTAAAAAATTTAAAACAGAAACGAAAAGATTATTGAATTTAATGATTAATTCTATCTATACTAATAGAGAAATCTTCTTGAGGGAATTAATTGCTAACGCTAGTGACGCAATTGATAAATATCATTATTTATCATTAACTAATGATAAATTAGAAAAACGTAATGATTATAAGATTGAACTTGCATTTGATAAAGATAAGCGTACTATTACAATTTCTGATAATGGTATTGGTATGACTAAAGATGAAATTATCAACAATCTTGGTACCATCGCAAAATCTGGTTCTAAAGAATTTATGGAAAAAATGGAATCAGAAAATCTTAAAGAGGAAGACGCTCGAGAAATAATTGGTCAATTCGGTGTCGGTTTTTATTCAAGTTATCTAGTAGCTGATAAAGTTGAAGTAAATACTAAATCACCATTTGATTCTTCTTCTTATCGTTTTACTTCTGATGGTATTGAAGATTATTCAATTGAAGAAATCGATAAAGATAGTATCGGTACTTCTATTACATTATATTTAAGAAAGAATGATGAAGATAATAATTACGATGAATATCTAGATCAATACATGTTACAATCCCTTGTTAAAAAGTATTCTGATTTCATCCGTTATCCTATTCAAATGACTGTTGAAATTGAAAAGCCTGTCTTTGATAAAGATGGAAAAGAAACTGATAAATTTGAAAAGACAACAGAAGTTAGAACTCTTAATTCTATGATTCCAGTATGGAAAAAGCCAAAAGCTGAAGTAACTGATGAAGAATTTAATGAATTCTATAAGAATAAATTCTATGATTATCAAGATCCTCTTGATACATATGAATATAATGTTGAAGGTAATGTAACTTATACTGCTCTATTATATATTCCAAAGAAAGCACCATATGATCTATACACTGAAAAATATGAAAAAGGTCTTCAATTATATACTAAAGGTGTATTTATCATGGATAAATGCAAGGAATTATTACCAGATTATCTAAGATTTGTTAAAGGTATTGTTGATTCAAGTGATTTAAGCTTAAATATTAGCCGTGAAATGCTACAACACGATCATCAATTAACAAAGATTGCCGCAAATCTTGAAAAGAAATATGTAAAACATCTATCCGAAATGCAAAATGATTCACCTGATAAATATCGTGAATTCTTTGAAGCATTTGGTATTAATCTAAAATTTGGTGTTTATAACAATTATGGTGAAAAGAAAGATCTTCTTCAAGATTTATTAATGTATAAGACAATTAAGAATGATCAATTAATATCTTTAAAAGAATACACTCTAAATATGAAAGAGGATCAAAAATACATCTATTATGTATCAGCAAAAAATAAAGAAGCAGTTCTTTCAATGCCACAAATGGATGCATTAAAAGCTAAAGATTATGATGTATTAATTCTAAATGATGATGTTGATGAATTCGTAATGCAAATCTTAAATAAATATGATGAAAAAGAATTCAAGAGCATTAATCAAGGTGATCTAGATTTACTTGATAAAAATGAAAAGAAAGCCATTGATCAGATTGCTAAAGATAAAAAAGATCTATTAACTAAGATTAAAGACAGCCTAAATGGTAAAGTTAAAGATGTTGTAATTTCAACTCGTCTTACTTCTTCTCCAGTATGTCTAGTATCAGGTGATGGAATTTCCTTTGAAATGGAAAAAGTAATGAATAATTTACCTAATGGAGCTGATATCAAAGCTGAAAGAATTCTTGAAATCAATCCTAATCATGATATCTTTAAAGTATTAGAAAAAATCAGTGATGATGATAATAAATTAGCTGAATATAGTGATGTCTTATTTAATCAAGCACTAGTTCTAGAAGGATTCCCAGTAGAAAATCCTAATGAATTTATTACTAAGATGTGTAACATCATGATTGAAGCTTCTAAGATTAATGAAGAATAATAAAAAAACGTATCAAAGTATTATCTTTGATACGTTATTTTTTTAATTCCAAATCATCCACGCAAATTCAGGATGATCAATAAATGGATTTCTATTCCCTTGAATATCATATGTTTTTTCATTACGAGTAATTTCAAAATCATCAACTGGATCTAAAGAATTCCAATTTAATAACATTGACATTGATTCTGCAACTCTTGTTACCGCATAATTATCAGCTTCTTGATAACGAACAAGTAAATAGAAAATAATTCTTGCGATATCACCTTTTACATCATCTAATGGCTCAAAATAATTAGCATTATAATGGCATACTACTTTACCAGCTAATACACCAGCTGTACCATTACTTACCATACCATATTTACGATTATTATGATATGTACTATTAACCGTTGGATCCACTGGTCTTATATGATGTAAATCAGATCCAGCACCACTTGTCTTAAACCAAGATAAGCTTTGTGGCCATACATGTTCACGATTCCATGTGCTTCCACCATCCCATTTACCCTTAACACTCATTTTAGAGAACACTAAAATAACATTATTAGGATTTTTTGGATCAGCATCAGTCTTTGGAATATCAGTTTTTAGATTATCATAAGTTCTAGTAATGAAACCAGATGAAATAATTGATCTTAAAGCACCTTTTAATTGATTACCAAATAAATTTGAAGCATTTTTATAATAGCCAGTATATTCAGTATTAATTTCATCGCCTTCCCATTTAGCATAGATTGTTAAATCTACCTTCATTGAAACACTAATTTCAGTAATTTCTTTTAAGAAAGCACCATCTAAATACCAACCAAGGAAAGTTTTATTTCCATTTACTGGAGTAGGTAAAGCTAAATAATCACCTTCATTATATGAATTAGGAACATCAGATGTAAACGAACCACCATTTAAAATATAAGTAATGGAATGAGTAATCACAGCTGGTGGAGTATCATCAGCTTTTTTCTCTATCTTTATATATTTAAAATCAGTTCGATCTGATTCAGCATAAGCTTCTTCTATTGACATTGCAGTACAAGTAATATAATATTCACCAGGATTTAATACTAATAAATATCCTGCAAGTGCTTGTTCTTCGTTTAATAAATAACGTTTTACTTGTCTTTCTTTAGTTGAATCCATAATATAGACAGAATAACGATCAGCATTTTCAACTAGTGAAACAGTAATATAGAATTTTTCATTAATTTGAGCAATGTCAACCTCTTCTGGCATATCTAATTTTTCTAAAGCTTGGGTATCTTGTGGTTCACAACCAAAAAATACTAATTCCAATAAAACAAATGCACCAATAATTAGTAAAGTTTTTAAAATTTTCTTCATATAATATCCTTTTTAATATTTTTTAGGTAAATCTAAATTCATCCATTTATTTACCATTTTATTAAAGAAGCCAATATGATGACATATCAGCATCATTTCTCCATCAGATTTTGCTCCATACAGCATATCACCAACTAGTGGATGATTAATAGAGGCCATATGAACTCTAATTTGATGAGTTCTTCCTGTTTTTATTTCAACATCAAGTAAGGTATTCTTTTTAAATTTCTGTAATACATGATAAATTGTTAAAGCAGGAAGTCCTTTTTCATTAACAATCATTGAATTATTATGACGATTTCTACTAATCGCTTTATTAATTATACCATCTTTTTCAATTCGTCCCTCAACTAATGCATAATAAGATTTCTTAATTTGATGATTTTCAAATAAAGAAGATAAATATGCATGACTAATGACATCTTTTGCGTAAATCAATATTCCTCTAGTTTCTCTATCTAGACGATGAACATGTCTTATTGAATGATTTTGTCCAGTTTTTTCATAATAATACGCAATATAATTAGCCATCGTTATTTCATCGTTATCATCACTATAAATAATGATATTTTCCGGCTTATTTACTACTAAGATATAATCATCTTCATATAAAATATCTAAATTATAACGAACAGGGTGATAATTGATTCCTTCAAAATCTTTATCATCAATATATAAGGTATCATTTTCTTTAATCAAATACTCACGATTATTGACAATTTCATCATTAATCATGATTAATTTTGAATCAATAAAATAATTTATCTTATTTTTAGCAAGTTTAAAGCTTAATAATAATTCTTTCAAATTTAAGCCTATATCTTTTTTGGCCACATGATAAATAAACATATTTTATCCAACTTGAGTAAAGTCATTATCGACTTTTTCATATTCAAATGGTTTCTTTTCTTCTTTAACATCTTCTACTTTTTCATCTGTTTGTTCATTAATTGTATTAATTCTAAAGCAAACAACAATATAATAAATAGTTTCAAACAATAGAATATAGAACCATGTTTGTAGATATGACATAAAGATTCCAAGAATAAGCGATAATAATAAGCCTAAACTAAAGCAGATACTTACTAACGCATAATATTGACGGAATTTTCTTAATACATAATTCTTAGAAATTAGCCAAGTAATTAAACTTAAAATAAAGCTAAATAATAAAGTGACAGCCATTGAAACGATTGTTGAAACAAGTTTAATTTGTGATGCTGCCATTTCAATTAAACTATTCTTAAAACTACGTTGGAATCCCGCAAAATTCATGTATAAATCATCAATATTGGTACCAGTATCACTTAAATTAGCATAACTAATTACATCACCATATATCGCATTACTAATATTTTCAAGATGACGAATAGCTGGAACTAATTGCGATTGATATGCTTTATATTCATCAGGTACTGTAAAATCAATGACTGCATCTTTTTCACAAGTTCTACTCCATTTTCTTGTGTCAATATTACCATAATCATTTAAAGATAGTTCACTTGCATCTTTTGGTAGATAATAAATTAGATTTTGACTACTATCAGCTTCATATAATAAGCTATTCATTGGAGCTTTAGTACTCTTACCATCTTTAATTTGATCAAAGCCAATTAAATAATAAACATAATCCAATGTAAAGACATATAAAATATATTCAGTATTTTCATCCTTATTTTGATTAGTATAACCATCTAAATCAAATAATTCTAATTTTGCAGGAGCATCAATTGTACCAATTGATGAATATACTTGATCTTCAATAACAATAGTAACAACTAATTTTTTACCATCTACTTCTTTAGTTCCAGTAAATACACCATTTTTATCACTGCTTAAATGGATTCCTTGACCTTTTCTTTCAACTTTTTCCCCATTTTCATATACATAGCCTGTTACTTCTGAATTATCAAGACTGACATGAGGAACATTTTCATCAAAGACTAATCCATTAGCACTATCCATCATTGATGGAAATTCAAAAGTACTAGCCGCATCTTTTTTTGATCTAAGATGTGATGTAAAAGGGGTTAATACAGCTACTAATACAACGATTAAAAACGAAAATACAAATCTTATTTCCGCATGTCTCTTCATTCTTCTTGGTAAAATTAAAGATAATAGGAAATCAAAGAACTTATTAGTTTTCTTTTCCATTAGTTATCCTCCTTACAAAATAGATATTATCACTAATATAATTAGCATCTTTTAATTTTTCATTAGTTTCTTCAAATATTAATTTTAATTTCATTTTTAAATAATAACTAACAATTAAATTTGCTAATTCTTCTTTTAAATCTTCAATTGCATTAAACTCTTTTTCATTAATATAAATACCATCACTTATTTTAACTAAATCTAGCATTTCTAAATTAAATGCTACACTAGAATCAAAATAAATACCAATATGGTTATTCTTTAAATAAATTAATGCATCCATTAATTTATCTTTAGAAATACGATGATCAAAATGAATAATAAGATTTAATTTCTTATTAGCATTTTGATATTTTTTATATATTTCTTTCATATTTCGATTATTAATAATTGATGAATTAACAAATGAAAAGATGGAATTTAATTCATTTTCAAGATTCTTATTTAATTTTTTAATTGTATCTTTATTATATTTATCAAAATTATCTTGATGTTTAATATCGAATGCTTTATTATTAACAATAAAAGCAGATAAAGTAGAATTAGTTGTTGAATAAATATATTGGTGATTAGCTTCTATAATATTTAAATTATATTCTTCTTCACCTAATTCTTTAATATATTCTTTATAATTATCAATTTTAAATGATTCTATTCTTTCATCTTTAATATAATTAAAGATTTTCTTTAAATCCATTTTGGAATTAACATCATTAGGACTCTTTAATAATAAATAATAATTATGATAATCATTTAAAGCATTTTTAATAATTTTTATTGACAAATAAGGGATTAATAATAAATAAAAATTATCTTCTAAATCATAAAGATCAATATTATCACTAATTTTAGTCTTTAATTTCTTTATTTCATTAATTTTAGCTTCAGTAATAATTAAATAATAAGTCTTATTTAAAGGTAATTTATTTAAATTAGATAAATGTAATAATTCATTACCAGTTTCAATCTCTTGTTTATAATAAAATACATAATCTTGATATGGAATATCTAAATTAAAGGATTTAACTTGATAATTATTATAGAAATCATCAATATTGATAAGATCATTTGATTTATAAATCAAATCATTATTTTTAATCACATATTCTTCAGGCATTTTGATTAATTTATTAATAATATTTGCATCTATTGATTGATCAAATGAAGTACATAAATCATTAATTAATTTATTTACGCCTTTTAATCTTACAATCATTTGATTTGTTGAATAAATAAAGATTACTCCTTGATTGATATTATCAACAATAATTGGATTAATTAATAAATAATCAAAATTAAATTCACCAAGATTTTTATTAGAAAATGGATCAATTTCTTGAATCAATTGATCTTTTTTTAATAATTCTTCTTTTTTTAAAGATATAGAAAAGCCTAATAAGCCTTCCTCCATATAGCTTAAATCAAAGATTTTTTTATCAATTCTTGGCAATTTAAGATCATAACAATATACTTTATCTTTTTGATAAAAGATAGAATATTTAGAATTATCACAATTCATTCCAAATAAATAAATCGATATTCTTTTTGTGTTAAGAGTTGTTAGAGTATCATAATTATTCGCAACAAAATTTAATAAAATTTTTCTTTCCATATTAATACTCTAACATAATCGTTGTTGGGCCATCACAAATGATGTCTAAATCCATATGTGCTCCAAAAATACCTTCTTCGACTTTAAAATGATAATCATCTCTTAAGATTTGATTAAATCTTAAATAAAGGATGCTTGCATCTTTGGGATTCATTGCGTCAACAAAAGATGGGCGATTTCCTTCATAAGGATTACCATAGAGTGTAAATTGTGAAATTGATAAAATTTCTCCATTTACTTGGCTAAGATTTAAATTCATTTTATCATTTTCATCCTCAAAGATTCGAAGACCAGCTATTTTTTTAGCCATTTTTTGCATCTTCTCTTCATTATCTCCATCAGTAAAGCCTACAAGAAGCATAAATCCTTTATTAATACTACCTGTAATCTTATTATCAACAATACATTTGGCAGTGGAAACACGTTGGACAACAACTTTCATTATTTGATCATCCTCTCTACCGAATACATTTCCGGCATCTTTTGTAAAGCTAGAATAGCTTTATCAACATCATCAACATTACTTACTTGTAATTTGAATTTAGCAACACATTCATCGCTAGTATTCTTACTAGATGTAACCGATATAATATTTACATTACAATTATTCAACGAATTAATCATATCAGCTACGATATTTACTCGATCTCTTGCAAAAATCTTTAAAGTAGTAAAGAATACTCGACCTTTAAATTCACTATCCCAAGCAACATTAATCAATCTTTCTTGATTTCTTGCGATATTAGGACAGCCTGCTCGATGAATAACGATTCCATTTCCTTTTGAAATATAGCCAAAAATCTTATCTCCAGGTACTGGTTGACAACAATTACCCATCTTAATTTGTGCTTTAGATAATCCATCAACTAAAATACCAAATTCATTTCTAGCATGATGTCTTTCTCTTTGTAAGCTAGATTCTTCACTATATTGCTTCAAAGCTGCTTCATCATCCATCTTAACATCAGTTAAGCCTAAAATCTTATTCAATACACTCAAACTAGATATTGTATTCTTACCAATTTCATAGCATAAATCTTCAAAACACTTAACACCAGATTTTGAAAAATATTCAGTTGCTACTTCATCAGTAATTAATTTCATATCATAATTCTTTTGGTGACAAGCATTTTCTAAATCTTCTAAGCCCTTTTCAATCAATTCATCACGCATTTGTTTATTGATAAAAGTCTTAATTTTATTACGTGCATGATTGGTTTTAGTCAATTTTAACCAAGCATTAGTTGGTCCAGCACAAGATTTAGATGTTTTTATTTCAACAACATCACCGGTCTTAAGTTGATAAGATAGGGGTACAATTTTACCATTAACGATTGCTCCAACAGTCTTGTTACCTACTTCTGAATGGATTCTATACGCAAAATCTAGGGGCATTGATCCACTTGGAAGATCATATACATCACCTTTAGGAGTAAAAATAAAGACATTTGCCGCAAATAAATCATCTTTTATACTATTTAATGGATCTTCATTATCACTATCTTCTACATAAGTAGTAAGATCTTTAAACCATTTAAGCTTTTGAGTAATTTCTAGTTGTTCTTTTTCTGGTGAATAGCCAGCATTTTCTTTATATGCCCAGTGAGCTGCAACACCTAGTTCGGCTATTTCATCCATATCATAAGTTCTAATTTGAAGTTCAAAAATATGACCATTTTTACCTACTACTGTTGTATGTAATGATTGGTAAAGATTGGCTTTAGGAACAGCGATATAATCTTTAAATCTTTTAGGAAGCGGATTCCAGATACTATGAACAAGACCTAACACTCGGTAGCAATCACTAATAGATGGAACAATGATTCTTAATGCTAATAAATCATAAATATCATCAATGGTCTTATTTTTAGTAATCATCTTATTATGGATACTATAAATATTTTTAATTCGACCTTTAATTTGATAATCAGTAATATTATTTTCGTCTAATAATTTCTTTAGACTTTCACTCATTGATTCGATATCATCTTCTCGTTCATTCTTCTTTGAAACAATTGCGTTAGCAATTTCTTTATAAGTTTCTGGTTGTAAAGCTTTAAAACTTAAATCTTCAAGCTCAGCCTTAACTCGGTACATACCTAATCTGTGAGCAATAGGTGCATATAGATCGAGGGTTTCTTGACTGATTCTAATTTTTTTATCATCAGGTTGGAAATCAATTGTTCGCATATTATGAAGACGGTCAACTAATTTAACTAAAATAACTCTAATATCTTTAGCCATTGCTAATAACAATTTTTCATGGTTATGTGCAAGAGCTTTAGATTTAGTCATGTATTTTAATTTACTAATCTTGGTTACACCATCAACAATATCGGCTACTTCTTGATTAAATTCACTTGCCATTTCTTCTTTTGACATATTAGTATCTTCTAATACATCATGAAGTAAACCAGCAGCAATTGTTGAAGGACCTGTATGAAGGGTAGCTAAAATATAAGCTACTTCTATTGGATGTTGAATGTATGGATCACCAGATTTACGGAATTGTCCTTCATGCTGTTTCTTTGCGACAGCATATGCTTTTTCAATTAGTTTAATACTTTCATCGTTAAGATAACTCTTACATACTTCAACGATATCATTAAAAGTCTTTGCTTGTTCCATACACTCACCTCCTTTTTTTTAATATTTTTAATTTATTTTAGTATGGATATTGTAGAATTGAATAAGTAGGAATATCTTTAAATAAATCACGACCCTTAAGTTCAGTTAATTCAATTAAGAAAACACAACCTACTACTTCAGCACCTAATTCTCTAATTAAATCAATTGCTGCTTTAATTGTTCCACCAGTTGCAAGTAAATCATCAACAATAATGACTTTATCACCTTTCTTTAATGCATCTGAATGCATACATAAAGTATTTGATCCATATTCTAGATCATATTTCTTTTCAACTGTTTTACGAGGAAGCTTTCCAGGTTTACGAATAGGAACAAAACCTAATCCCATCTTTATTGCAAGAGGACAGCCAAAAATAAAGCCACGTGATTCTGGTCCAACTACTACATTAGGATTTAATTGTTTTGCAACAGCAGCCATTTCTTCAATTGAAGCTTTAAATGCTTCTTTATCTCCAATTAATGGAGTAATATCTTTAAATGAGATTCCTTTAACTGGGAAATCTTCGATTATTGCAATATAATCTTTTAAATTAATCATTTCTTTCCTCCAAAATCCATATTATATGCAATTTAAAGAAGTATCATAATAAAAATTACGATACTTTTTTTATTATTTTTTTATTCGGCGATAAAAACACATTTCAATATTTAAATTATTATTATCGCATGTTAAATAAGGGATAATTAGACTTTTATAACCCATAGATGCTATTGAACGAATCTTTTTAATGTCATAATCTCCCATTGCTTCTAAATGTTTAAGACCAAATTTAGAGCATTCTTCTAATATATTATCTTTATTCGTACAAACTCTAATCCGTTTATTTTTATTTAAGATATTAGATACTTCTAATAAATCAGCGACATTATCTACCTCAATAATTATTTCTAATTCTGGATCAAGATTATGAATACGATCAAATATTTCTTGATAATTATCAAAGCGAGTACGAATATTTCTAGTAATTACATAAGTTTTATTATTATTTACAATTCCTCCCCCATCAATAAAAGCTTTTTTGATTGCTTCTTCATAAATAGGGTTAGCAAATGATGAATAAACTAATTCGCAGCCAGTATTTACTAATTCTAATTTAGCTTTTCTGGTGATTGAGGCAATCCCTGATAAGAATCTAACAAAATTTAAAGCTAAATTTTGTCCTCTTAGAATATCAGCCATTGGTCCAGTTATAACCGCAATTACATCACCACGGTTAACAAATTCACCATCTTCTCTCAAAATTTGAAAACTAATTTTTGAATTGATTCTTTTATAAATATATTGGCTATAATGAATCCCACTAATTACTCCCGTTGTTCTTGAAACAAAATTACATGATACATTATCATTATTTTTATCAAGAAGCTTTTTAGTAATTGTTTCATTATTCTTAATTTCACTAATTAAGCCATCAATTAATTCATCAATCGTTTTTTTCATTAAAACTTATTTCCTTATTATTTAAAATAAACAAAATATACAATTATGATGATTGCCGCAAGTATTATCAGCATTATCGTACTAAAAATAGTAATTCTAAGTGGAGATAGTGGATATTTACCTGTTGTTTTTCCAGTTTCACCATTGACTAAGAAACGATATTTCTTTTCACGGTAGTTAAAATTTCCAATATAAACTGGTAATAATACATATTTATAAGTAATATCATTATAGCTAGTACTTACATTTAAATAATCAACAACATCATAAGTGTATTTTTTAAGAATATTAGATCTAATAACTGGTGCCATCTTTTCTTTAGCTTGATTAAAACCATTTTGAACAGTTAAATGATAATGTTCAGCACTGAAACCAGCTAAGAATGATTCAGAAAAAACATTAGAATTATTAGTATTATATGGTTCAAGTTTACTTAATTCTTTACCACTAATAGCAGTACCAGAATTAATTAAGATATCATCAAAGAAAGTAGTATTCGTACCATGAATACTGAAATATCGAGTTCTTCTTTCAGTTCTTTTGTCTTTTCCACTACCAACAGTTACATAATAATATTCGCCCAAACGACCTTTATAAGTAGAAAAAGTATCAGTATCATAAGTCCAGCTTGGAATATAAGTACCTTGAGGAATACAATCGATTGTCATCTTTTTTACTTTAGATGGCACAAATAGCTTTTTCTTTAGAAAGGCTTGATATTGATTTTTTGCTTTCTCATCATTAATGTTAAAAGGAATAACACGATTAGGTTTAATACCTGATAATTCTTCTGATTCAAGAACTTGATTTGATCCACAGAAAGGACATTTAATACTCATTTCTGTCTTCTTTACAACGGTTTCAGCACCACATTCTTGACATTTAAAGACATGATTTTCTTGTTGCCAAGATAAATCATTTTCTTTTTCTGCGCTATTAAAATCTAATTCTTCGCTACTCTTTTCATCTTGTAATTTGATAACATGTTCACAATAATCACATTTCAAACTACGACTTTCTGGATCATAATGCATAGAAGCGCCACAATTAGGGCACTTATAGGTATCATGATGAACTTTTACTTCTTCTTCAGCCATTATTGTGCTTTAGTTCCACATTCAGGGCAGAATTTTGCTCCAGGAGCTAATTCCTTTCCACAATTTGTACAGAATTTCTTTTGTGGAATAGCTGTTCCACATTCAGGGCAGAATTTTGAACCAGCTGGTACACTCTTACCACAATTAGGGCATACAGCTCCATGACCAAATGTATTAGTTTGAGGAGCTTGTTGTTGTTGATTATTGTTATTATTAGCCATTGATTGAGCTAGGTTATTTCCCATAGCCATTCCTGCAGCTAAGCCAACACCAGCGCCTGCAAAACCACCACCATTAGGATTCTTAGCAGCATCACGTAATGCTTCGGCAGCTTGTAAACGAGTATAAGTATCAACTTGGTCACTCATTAAGCCAGTTGCAGCTCTCTTATCGATTGCAGCTTCAACTTCTTCTGGTAGAGAAATAGATTCTACATAGAATGCACAGATTTCAAGACCTAATTTTTCGAAATCATCTTTTAATTCTGCTTGGACATTATCACCTAATTCAATATATTTAGCTGGTAAATCAATTGCCGGAATTCTTGCTTCACCGATAACTTTAGTGAAGTTTGCAACTACTAAGCTTCTGAAATAATCTACTAATGAATTAGTTTCATAAGTACGATTAGTACCAAAAATTTCTCTCATAAATTGAGAAGCATCTTTTACTTTAAATGAATAAGTACCTCTACCACCTAAACGTACAATACCAAATTCAGCATCTCTCATTGTTACTTTAGTTTGAGTACCCCATTTCATATTAGTAAATTGTTTAGTATTTACATAATAAACATCAGCTTTAAACGGAGAATCAAAACCATATTTCCAGCTTGCAAGTTTAGTTAAGATTGGCATATTACCAGTAATTAATTTATGTTCACCTGGACCATATACATCAGCAATTTGACCCATAGATACTAATAAAGCAACTTGGCTTTCTGCTACGATTAATTGACATCCATTCATAATTTCATCACGATCTTCCATTGGATAACGATATACGATCGTATTATGAGATGGATCATCCCATTTAATAATTTTTAATAATTGTCTTCTAATAAATCCCATTTTTATTTTCTCCTTTTTTATTTATAAGTCATTGTTGATTTAACAGCTTTTTTCCATCCATCAATTCGACGATGTCTTTCTTCTGTTGTAATGTCAGGTGTAAATATAGTTTCAATTAAATGAAGTCTTTTAATTTCTTCTAAATCACGATAGAAACCTAATTTCAATCCTGCAATAAATGTTGCGCCTAAAGCCGTTGTTTCTTTACATACTGCACGCGATAATGTTACATGTAAGATATCAGCTTGGAATTGCATCAAATAATTATTGACACTAGCTCCACCATCAACACCTAATGAATGAATTTTCGTTCCTGATGATGCTTCCATAACTTCTAAAACATCTCTTGTTTGATATGCAATTGCTTCAACGGTTGCGGCAATAATATGATCTTTAGTAGTAGTTCTATTGATACCAAAGCAGGCACCGCGAACATCAGCATCCCAATATGGAGTACCTAAACCAATAAAGGCAGGAACTAAATAAACACCATGACTAGGATTCTTTCCTACTAAACTCTTTTCACAATCTTTAGATGATGGGAAAAACTGCATTTCATCACGAAGCCATTGAATTCCAGCTCCTCCAATAAATACACTTCCCTCTAAAGCATATTCTACTTTACCATCAAGTCCCCATGCAATTGTTGAAAGTAAACCATAGCCTGGATTTTTAATTGGTTTTTTGGTATTCATTAGCATAAAGCATCCAGTTCCATAAGTGTTTTTCGAATCACCTTCATTGAAACAGCAATGGCCAAATAATGATGCTTGTTGGTCCCCAATAATACCAGCAATCGGTACATCTTTAAAATCTGGGTCGATTCCTTCAAGTCCGGTTGCGTAACCAAAGATTGCGTTAGAATCTTTTACTTCTGGTAAAATACATTTTGGAATACCATAAATCTTTAATAATTCATCATCCCATTTTTTATCATAAATATTATACATCATCGTTCTTGATGCATTAGTATAATCGGTTGCGTGAACCTGTCCACTAGTTAAACGGAATAAGAGATAAGAATCAATGGTTCCCATATAAAGTTCTCCATTAAATGCTCTTTCTTTAACTCCTTTAACATTTTCAAATAGCCACATTACTTTACTAGCAGAAAAATATGAATTAATAATTAAACCAGTCTTTTCAGTTATTAAATCTTGATAACCTTCTTTTTTTAACCTGTCACATATAGCTTGACTTTGTCTACTCTGCCATACTATCGCATTGTGAACACATCTTCCATTAGTTTTATCCCATAACATGGTTGTTTCTCTTTGATTGGTTATCGCAATCCCCACAATATTTTTAGCAGTTGAATTAGTTTGTTTTAAGACATTAGAAATTGTTTGATAAGTCTTCTCCCATATTTCTTTAGGATTATGTTCAATATAACCCTCATGTGGAGAAAATAATTCAATTTCCATTTGATTCATTGCGACAATATTGGCTTTATCATCAAAAAGA
>ONHH01000104.1 GCA_900317575.1 uncultured Bacillota bacterium
AAACCAGATAAGGGATATTTCTATTTATGTGATAAAGATGATTCCCTAAAATCAATCTTAAAAGTTGGTCAAGAATTAAAATGTGAACATATATATTTAAATGGTTATCAAAATGTTGATAATTCTATTGGCTATATTCATCAAGTATTAGTTGATGGTGTAGCACAATATGCAGAATCAAATGATGATTTCTGTTATATCACTCATCCTCGTACCTTAATTGGTTTTAGAAAAGATGGTTCAACTGTCTTTATGGTAGTTGATGGTAGAGGAACATCAGCAGAAATGCGTGTAGGTGCAACATTATTTGAAGCTGGAATCTTATTAGGTCTTCAAGGCTGTGTAAATGGTTATAATCTTGATGGTGGAGGATCATCTACTCTAGTTGTTAGAAATAATGATGGATCGTTTAGAGTTGTTAATACACCATCTGATGGTGCTGAAAGAAGTGATGGTAATCATTGTTTAGTAATTAGAAGAGATCCAGGCTTTAAAATTACCGCAAAAAATACAACATCTAGTTCAATCACTCTACAATTAAATATTACTAATAATGATTTATATAAGAATGTTGAAAATCTTAAAATCAAATTTAATGATAAAGAATATAGCTTTACTAATAATGAATTAACAATTGATCATTTAAGTTCTGAAACTACTTATAATTTTAATGTTGAATATGATGGATTAAGTGTTTATGATGAAGTTATTAAAGTAAAGAAGATGCAACTTGTAAGCTTTACTACTACTGAATATCAAGCACCAGATCCTAAACTTATCGTTAAAGATATCTCCAAGAATTCTGTTATTATTTCTAGAGACATGGAAATTTTAGAAGCTGATTATTTTAATAATATTATTGTTCATATTGGTGATTCAAGTTACAATATGGGAAATAAAGCCGAATTTGAAATTAATGATTTAATCGATGACACTGAATATGAAGTATATTTTGAATATACAATTAATGATCCAGTAAATGGTACATTTAATAAATCAACTATTGATAAAATGATAAAAATTAAGACTCTCTCATTCAATAAACCAATTATTGATGAATTTAAATTATCATCATCAAATAATAATGTTTATAGCTTTGATTATAAAATTAGTGATAATGACCGAGTTTTAAAAAATGTTAAATTAGTTGTCAATGGTAATGTTGTAGCATCATCTACATCAAGAAGAGGATCAATAGAATTCACTGATACTGATTTATATAATGATAAATTATGTAAATTAGTCATTGTATATGAAAAAGATGATGTAAAAGGTGAAATTGAAACGGAGATTATTACTATCAAAGCTTTAGAAAAGCCAGCTCCTACTCCTGATGTAGAACCAACACCAGCTAAAAAGAAATGTGGTAAAAAGAGTGCCGAATTAATAATTTCTTTAATATCTATTAGTACAATGTTAATGTTTGCGTTTAAAAATAAAAAGGATTAATTATGAAAATCAATATAGATAATTTAACAATCGAAGAAAAGATTGGACAAATGATCGGTCTGGCTTTTGCGGGGACGGAATTTAGTGAAGAATTAAGAATTCAAACTGAAGAATTTAAAGCTGGATTATTTATCTTCTTTAAAGATAATTGTGTAAGCCCTCGTCAAATATTTGAATTAAATCAAAAAATCAATGAGCATTGTGAAATTCCTCCCTTTATTGGCCTAGACCAAGAAGGAGGAATGGTCGCAAGAGTAACTACAGGGATTGTTCAATCTCCAGGTGCTATGGCAATATCAGCTGGTTCTAAACCAGAAGAAGCTTTTAAAATGGCTTATATGATGGGGAGTGAACTAAAATTATTAGGATTTAATACTAATTTTGCACCAGAAGCAGATGTTAATAATAATCCCTTAAATCCTGTAATTAATGTTCGTAGTTATTCAGAAGATCCACATATTGTAACTGAATATATGGCCCAAGCGGTTAAAGGTTATGATACTGCAGGGCTCTTAACTACGATTAAACATTTCCCAGGTCATGGAGATACAGCTGTTGATTCTCATTTAGGATTACCAACTGTTAATTATGATAAAGAACGTCTTAATGAAATTGAATTAGTTCCTTTTAAATATGCAGTAAAACATAATTTCCCAGGAATTATGGCTAGTCATATTCTATATTCAGATATTGATAATGAATTTCCAACAACAATGAGTAGAAAAGTAATTCAAGGATTATTAAGAGATGAAATGGGATATGATGGTTTAGTCATTACTGATTCATTGACAATGAAAGCAGTATGGGGTCGTTATTCAATCGAAGAAATTGTTTATCGTAGTTTTAATAGTGGCTGTGATATTATGCTACTTTGTGGAGCACGTGATATCAAGATGCAAAAAGAATTCTATGAGACAGCTGTTAGACTTGCAAAAGATGGCAAGATTGATATGAAAATGATCAATAATAGTGTTTGTAGAATTATTAAATATAAACAATTCTATACCTTTAAGATGCTACCTAGCTTTGAATATATTGAAAATCAAATCAATCTTAAGGAAAGAGTTGAATATGCTCAAAAAATTGCTGATCGTAGTGTAACATTACTTAGAAATGAATTAGATTTATTACCACTTAAAAAAGAAGATAAAATCTTATTTGTTATTCCTAAAATAAAAGTCGTTACCTTAGTTGAAAATGATGATAATACTTTAAATAGTATTGCTGATTATTTAGATTTTAAAGTTGATAAATTATATATTGATTTAGAACCAACAGAAGAAGATTGTAAAAATCTATTAAATAAGGAAAAAGATTATGAAAAGATTGTCTTCTGTAGTTATAATGCAACCTTTATCAAGAAACAAGAAGAATTAATTAATAGCCTAGATTTAAATAAATTAATTGTTCTTGCGTTAAGAACACCATATGATTATAATGTAGTTAATGCTAAAGTATATTTAACAGCATATGAAGCTAGTGTTCAATCATATATTGCTTTAAGCAAATTCTTAGTTGGAAAAATTGACGCAATGGGTAAATGTCCTGTTACGCTAAAAAATAAATAAGAAAGAAAGAAGGATAAAAAAATGAATGTAATTGTAGTAAAAGATTACGAAGAAATGAGTAAAAAAGGTAGTGAAATTATTGCGGATGTAATTAAAAAGAATCCATCATGTACTTTAGGCCTTGCGACAGGTTCTAGTCCTATTGGTACTTATCAAAATTTAGTAAAGATGAATAAGAATGGTGAAATATCATTTAAAGATGTTAAGAGCTATAATCTAGATGAATATTGTGGTATTGATCGTACTCATCCTCAAAGCTATTATTATTTTATGCATGATAATCTATTTAATCATGTTGATATTAAAGAAGAAAATACTCATGTTCCTTATGCTGCAAATGGTTCTAACCTTGATGAAGAAGCTAAGAAATATACTGATGCCTTAAATAAAGTAACTATTGATTTACAATTACTTGGTATTGGTGGTAATGGTCATATTGGTTTTAATGAACCAGGTACTCCATTTGATCAAGAAACATTTGTTGTTAAATTAACTGATAAGACTCGTCAAGATAATAAGAGATTCTTTAATTCTTTAGATGAAGTTCCTACTCACGCAATGACAATGGGTATTAAAAATATTATGAAAGCTAAATCAATTTTAATGCTAATTAGTGGTGTTAATAAGCACGATGCAGTAACTAAATTATTAAGTGGTGAAGTAACTACAGATTTCCCTGCATCAGTTTTACATAACCATCCTAATTGTACAGTAATTATTGATGAGGCAGCCTTTAGAGGATAGGAAATAATCAATTAACTATTAAAGCAGAAATATGGATATTTCTGCTTTTTTCTTTTTTTATTCAAGAAATACTAGAAATAAAGATATAAAAAGATTGTTTTTTTGATTGCAAACCTTTTCTTTATATGTTATAATATAATTGCAAAACGCTTTCAAATTTATAAATAGGAGGAAAATGAATTTATGAAAAAAGTTTTTGCTATTTTAAGTGTATTTGCACTTATGATTGCATTAGTTGGACTTTCTGTAAAACCAGCTGTTAAAGCTGATGCTGAAAAGTGGACAGTTGACCCTACTTTAAGCGAAAATGAAATTCCAATGTACATTATGGATAGTATTATGTCTACTTTCCCTAATTACTATGATAACAATACTGAACCTGATAAGAACTGGGAAGGTACTGCTAGAATGTATCCATGGAACGAAACAAGATTACAAGTTCGTCAAATGGATGATAGTGGTAAATTCACAGGCAAAGAATATGCAGTTTTCTTTGCTGGAGCTCTAGGTGCTGACGATCCTGGTGCTGGTAGCAACATCTTATTCTTCGATAAAGATGGTGATAAAGCAGTTGCTAAGAGAATGTATCTTGGTAGCTGGCAATCAACTGGTCAAGCTATGGACCCTTCTCTATCACATATGAGAAAGAACCTTGCTAATGAAGCTGTTACATTTGCTCCTAAAGATTTAGGTATCGGTAGTGAAGGTGATGGTTATTACAACCGTCTATTAGTATTCGATGCTGAAGGTCGTATGGTTAGAGGTCTTATGGGTGGCGTTGCTTATCAAAAGGCTGGTACTGATGGTGCTCTAGAAGATGTATTCTTACCTGAATACTGCTTAGTTGATGGTGTTACTACTAAGTATGAAGAAGGTGTTGTTTGTGACAAAGTCAAGACAGCAAAATTAAATGATGAGGGCGAACCTGAAATTGATGAAACAACTGGCGAACCAATTATGGTTGAAACTGATGACGATGCATTCTTATATACTCGTTTCTTATGGCAATGGGTATCTGCAGATGAATTCGATGCTGATTCAGTTAATACAGTTCCATACCTTTCTGAAGGTTGGGATGCAACTAAATGGGACTATGCTACTGCTGAAGAATCAAGCAATGGTTATATCTTAATCTGCTTCTTACCAAGTGAAAACTCAACTGTTAACCTAACTGCAGATCAAATCGCTGTTTATACTGCTGCAGGTCTTGAAGCTCCATTAACTAGAACATGTGCTGAAAAGATTACTGTTCCTGCTGGTGGTTTCTCATATGACTTTGGTTACCTAGATAAAGGTAAGAGCAATCTTTACAAATGCTTCGTTGATATGTTCACAAGTGGTTACTACTTTGGTAGAACAGTAGATGAAGAAGGTAAAGGTATGGCTCGTCAAGCTACTTACAACTTCTCTGTAAGTCCATTAATTGAAAAAGACGTAGTTGCTGGTGGCGTTTCTTACCAAAAGATGGCTGGTCAAAATACAATCGAAGTTCTTCAAGGTGAAAAATTCAATCCTGCTAAGAACGTTGTATATACTGGTGTATCTAGATATTGGGCTGTTCCAAATGATGTAACTTCTTATAAAGCTGCTACTGATGTACTTGATATGTCAATCGTTGTAAATGGTAATACAGAAGTTGCTCCTAAGACTGGTTATAATTCATTTGCTGATATGGTTGCAGATTTCTTAAAAGACTGGAATGCATATTGTGATGAAGTATTTGGCGAAAATGCTGCTGATCATTACATCACTGTTACTCCATCTGTTGATCAAACTGATGAACAAATCGTTGCAGATTTCTATAACAAATTAGGATGGGATTTAGCTTCTACTGGTGCTAAGGCTGACGCCTTTACTGGTATGGCTAAATATTGGAATAAGTGGAAATGGATGTTTGAATTCATCGTTGCTAAATGTGCTGCTGCTGGTGTAACTACAGTTAACTGGAGTGGTACTGGTGCTGTTGCTTCTCCAGGTTCATCAAGAGATGCTCTTTGGGGCTTCTTAACTGAATCTCCTAAGAGAAGTATTGCTGGTACATATGCTAATACTTGTCTAGATTTCAGTAATGGTGTTGCACGTGAATGGTTAGATGAAAGAACTAACCTTGAAATGTGGAATGAATTCGCTATTGATACTGCTGTTGCTCCTGTAGATACTAATTATGATGTAGTATTTAAAGTTAAGAACAAAGATACTAATATCGAATCAGAACTTGCTATTAAATATGTAGTAGTTGATGAATATACTCCTATTCTAGAAGTTAATAAGAACAACTTAATCTTTACTCCAAGAATTGAAGCTGAAAAATTAGTTATTGATCCAATCGATAGCAGAAAATTATGTTCAGCATTCAATGGTGCTTACAATGGCAATATTAAAGGTAGCGATATTTCTTACAAGATTCATTATGAATCAGAAACATTAGACTTTAATAAACCAACTGAAGGTGACCACCTAGTTAAAGCAGTTGTTTACAGTGCTTCTGGTGCTAAATTTGCTTCTGCATCATTCGTTGTATCTATTGAAGATATGACTGCTCCAAGAGTATTCACTCGTGACTTAGTATTAGCTTATGGTTCATACTATGTTCCTCATATGGGTATCACTTATGCATTCGATGCTGTTGATGGCAACTTAATGAATAATGATTTCCGTGGTTGGTGGACAGATACTAACAGAACTATTGTTGATGTTAAGAAACCTGGTAAATATACTCAAAGAGTTGATGTAAGTGATAGAAGCGGTAACGTTACATCTGTAAGTTTCGAAGTAGTAATTCTTGAACCTGCTGGTGCTGCTTCTACTGCAAATACACTAACTGATCTTCAAGATAGTGTTGATGCATTAAAGGCTGACATTGCTAAAGTTCAAACTGCTGTTGATAACCTTAAAGCTGCAGTTGATGCAAATGCTTCTAAGGCAGCTGAATCATCTTCTAAGAAGTGTGGTTCTAAGAGCGCAGTATTAGTTGAATTACTTGCAGCTGTAAGCTTATTAGGCGTTTTCTTAAGAAAGAGACACTAATATATAGTAATTAGTAAAAATAATATGGGGGTGGGGGTAACTTCATCCCTTTATTACTAAAAATTAGGAATTATTCATGCAGATTATAAAGTTATCCCAATTACAAAACCGTAATCAGTTATTAGAAATATGGAACGAAGAATATGGTAAAATTTATCCAATAACAAAAGAATTATTCGACCGTAATACTGATAGCTTAGATGAAGATATTTCAGCGGTTGCAGTTGATAATGATAAGGTAATCGGATTTATCCTTATTAAGATTTGGAAATATCCCTTTATTATTGAATCATATCTTAATGCTGCTTGGATAAATTTATTATATGTAATTCCTAAAATGAGAAAGCATGGGATTGGTACAATTCTTTTGAATCAGGCTGAAGAAGAGCTTAAAAAGATTGGTAAGAACGTATTAAATTTGGGACGTGATTATCATAACTTCTTTCCTGGCTTACCAATTGATTTTGATAATTTTCTGCCTTGGTTTAAAAAAAGAGGCTTTGAATTTACTTATCAAACCCATGATTTAATTAGAAATTGTCAGAATAAAGAAAAATTAAGGATTGAAAATCAAGATTTCACTTTTAGAATTGCAACTCTTAATGATAAAGAATCCCTTATATCTTTCATTAAAAGGCTATGGCCAGGAAGATGGGAAATGGAGACCATTGAATATTTTAATAATGGTGGCGATGGAAGTGAATATGTTATTTGTCTAAATAACAAAAATGAAATTTGCGGTTTTGCAAAATTCAATAAACCAACAACTGATATTTCTTTAATCAGTTATAGTCGTACTTGGTATGGAAGGTTTGATAAGTTAGGAGGAATTGGTCCTCTAGGAATTGATCCTGAAAATCGTCATCACCATTTAGGTTATGACATTGTATCAAGTGCTGTTAATTATCTTTTAGACTTAAATGTCTCAGATATCATTATCGATTGGACGGGGTTGCTTGAGTTCTATCGACATATGGATTTTGAAGTATGGAAAGCATACTCTTATTCAAGCAAAAAACTTATTTAAAAAAATATTAAGAAAGGAAAATTTATGAAGAAATCAATTATTAAAACATTAGTATTAGTTGGTATTCTTTTAGCTGTATTATCTTTTGCATCTTGTAAGAATAAAGATAAAAATCCTGATGACGGCAATGACGGTGGAAGCACTGGTACTTCATACAAAATTACTTATGTATTAAATGGTGGTACTAACCCTGCTGATGCTGTTACATCATATGATGGCAGTAAGATTACTTCACTTCCTACACCTACACGTGAAGGATATGAATTCCAACAATGGTATACTAATGCTGAATTTACAGGCGAACCTGTTTATGTAATTAAACAAGGTGAAACTGGCGATAAGACTTTATATGCTAAATGGTCTCAATCATTAACTGGTTATAAACCAAAATGGGATCTTAACTCTTTAGGCTTTAATGGTAATGGTATGGAAATCATCATCAAAGTATTACCTAAGGCAGAATTCGACCCATTTGATGCTGGTTATACAGCTGAAGATAAGGAACTTCGTAAAAAACAAATTGGTTTAGTAACTAAAGCATATAACATCAAGATCACTTATTCTAACTGGGATAATGAAGCTCCATGGGGTCCTACTCGTGTTCAATTCATTAAAGACCAATATATGAATGGTGAATTCCAAAAGAAAGGTGTTTATATCATCAATATTACATCTCAATGGATTCCTACATTAGTTAAAGCAAATTCATTAGCTGAATTATATAAGACTGAATCTGATACAGGACCATTCGCAGAAGTAGAATTTGGTGGTGAAAGATACGTACAAAATTCAACAGTAAGTGAAACTTGTGCAGTTCGTAAAGTTGTTTATGGTTACTCAACAGGTGCTGCTAGACCAGATTACTTCTTATATTATAACGCAACTCTAGCTGCTGATAAAGGTATGCCAGATCCAGCTGAATTATGGTTCAAGGGTGAATGGACTTGGTCAACATTCGATAGATATGTTAAAGAAGTTCAAGTTAAACTTGATGCTAACCAATTTGCTATCGACTGTGGATATGCTGAATTCTCAATTGGTGCTGTTGCAGCACAAGGAAACCAAATGGCAAATACTGCTAGTGGTGTTTCTCTAATTGATAAATCACATGTTGCAAGTGTATTCGATAAGATGAGAGCTTATTATCAAGCTGGTATTTGGGATAAAGGTCATGGTGTACAAGATGTTGCTAAGAACTTCGTTGCAGGAAATACTATTTTCCATACAGGTAGCTTATGGTTCTTAAAAGAATCTACTCGTTTCAATCCTCAAGATATTGAATTTGAAATTGGTATGGTTCCATATCCTACATCAGATACTGGTAATATTATGACTCCTATTACTGAACCATACAGTTATGAAGATACTGAAGGTAATACAGTTGAAGTAACAGAACCAATTGTTACAAGAACTAACCAAGTATTAACAACTGATAGTGGTGAACCTATTTATGGTATTGACTTATCTCAATCAACATACAGAAGTCCATTTACTGGTACTGGATGCTATTCAATCATGAACTATGAAAATGCTGCAAATGGTATTAACGCAACTGTTCTATTTGCAATTCTTCATGATATGTTAGCAGGTGTTGGTCCAGATCCTAACAAGATTACTAACCTTACAGCTGATGAAGGTTATAGAATTTATCTTGAAAGAAAACTTGACCAACCTATTGATATTGAAGTTGTAATGTCAGTTCAATCTGATGAACTTTCATACTATGAAGTACATGAAACATTATCAATGACAGTTGGTAATGGTTCACACTTCGGTAGTGGTGAAAACGTTGGTTATTGGATTACTGCAAGTAGTATCATGACATCTCAAGATGCTCCTGCTACTATTCTAAAAGCAGTTAAACCTAAATATCAAGCTGCAATGGAAGAATTAGGATACTAATAAAAAGTATAATAATTAGCCATTTAGAGAGATAGAATTTCTATCTCTCTTTTTTTATGTTTATTTAATGATTAAAAGAAAAGTAAAATAGTTAGAAATATGGTATAATAATAAAAAAGGGTTAAATGGTGAAATATCATGGGTAACATTGATTATGAATCAAAAATGAATTCTAAATCTTACCGCTTTTTTGATCTCTTATATCGCTTACTAGTAATTAATTTAATAGTAGTTATTTTATCAGTAACGATTGTTCTTATTTATCCTGCAGCGGTTGCGGCGATGAGAACTTTAAAAGATGGTAATACGGGAGATAATGTATTCAAACAATATTTTATTAATTTTAAAACTTATTTTAAAAAGAGTTTCCTTGTTGGCTTAATCTTTATCATTCTTTATGCAGTTTTAGCTTATGCTATCTATTTTTATGGTGTATCTAAAGTAAAAGATGGTGAGACTGATAATGTATTACAGGAATTTTTAAATATTGGTTTCTTAGTTAGTTTTGTTGGCTTTATCCTTTTAACCTTTATACAAGCCCATGCGCCATTATTAATTATGACATTCAAATCATTAACTGTCGGAGAATTATTAAAAACAACCTTCTTTGTAACCTTCTATCGAATTCTATCAACCTTAATTATCTTCATCTTTGATATAATTATGATTGGGGGAATTACATTAGCATTTCTTTTTGACGCAAGAATTCTAGCTATCTGGTTACTTGTGGGAGTAAGTTTACCAATGTTTTTAATAGTTAAGATTACTTATGTTGTTTATAGTGATTTTGAAAAAGTAAATTTAGAAAAGATAATGCATCGAATTGAGGAGGAAGAAGATGATGAAAAATAAAGTAGTATTAGGTATTGAAAGAATTGATGAATATCAAGAATTATTTAAAAATAAAAGAGTTGGATTAATTACTAACCCAACTGGTATTGCGTCTGATTTTACATCATCAATTGATATCTTAAATCAAAAGACTAAATTAATTGGTTTATTCTCTCCTGAGCATGGAGTAAGAGCTTCAATTCAAGCCGGCTTACCTTTAGATACTTATGTAGATGAAGAAACTGGAATAACTGTTTATAGCTTATATGGTTCTAATAAGAAGCCATCTAAAGAAATAATGGATAAATTAGATATTATGTCTATTGATATTCAAGATAATGGATCAAGATATTATACATTCATCTATACGATGGCTTACGCAATGCAAGCATGTAAAGAATATGATAAAGAATTTGTTGTCTTTGATCGTCCTAATCCAATTGGCTGTAGTCATGTTGAAGGAACTCCTTTGGATATTGAACATTATCGTAGCTTTGTTGGTTATTATAATATTCCTCAAAGACATGGTCTAACTATTGGAGAACTTGCGTTATTATTTAATGAAGAATTTGGTATTGGCTGTAAATTAACGGTTATTCCAATGCTAAATTACACAAGAGATATGTATTTTGAAGATACAAATTTACCTTGGGTTATTCCTACTCCTAATCAACCTACTGTCGCATCAACTGTTTGCTACAACGCAACATGTATTTTTGAAGGTACTAATTTTGCAGAAGGAAGAGGAACTACTACTCCATTTGAATTAATCGGTGCTCCTTGGGTAAATAGTGAAAGATTAGCGAGAGAATTAAATAATTATCATTTAGAAGGGGTTTATTTTAGACCACAATATTTCACTCCAACATTCTCTAAATATAAAGATGAATTATGTGGTGGTGTATATGTTCATATCACTGATCGTGATAAATTTAATGCGATGAAGACTAGTTTAGTTCTTCTTCATCATATTCGTTCTAATTATAAAGAATTTAAGATTAATGCTCCATATGTAGCTGGTAGACCATCATTATTTGAATTTGAAGCCGGCTTAAAAGAAATTATTGATGATTCAATTAGTCTTGAAGAACAATTTAAGATTCTTGAAGAAAATTCACTTAAATTTAAGGAATTAAGAAAGAAATATTTATTATATGTATAAAGCTGGAGCTAGTATATATATTGGATTAAGTGATTATTCATTAGAAGATAATCTTAATTATTTAAACAAATTAAAATCTTTAAATATTAATCATATCTTTTCTAGTTTTCATATCAATGAAGCTAATAATACTAATGAAGAATTACAAATTATCTTAAATAAATGTAAAGAATTAGATTTAAAATTAAGTCTTGATGTTTCTAAAAAATCATATCTAGAATTAAATAATATTGATGACATTTATTCATTACGTTTAGATTATGGCTTTAATGATGATGAAATCATTGAATTAAGTAAGAAACATTTAATTGAACTTAACGCATCAACTATTAAAAAAGATTATTTAATTAAATTAATAAAATTAGGATTAAATGAAAATAATACGATCTTAAGTTTTAATTTCTATCCAAAAAAATATTCTGGGCATGATTTAGCATTTGTTGAATCAAAATCGCAAGAATTCAAAGAATTGGGCTTTAAAGTAGCAGGTTTTATACCTTCTCATAAAAATTATCGTCCGCCTCTATATGAAGGCTTACCAACCATTGAAACTCATCGATATCTTTCTTTGCATCTAGCAATAGAAGAATTGAAATTATGTAAGCTTGATTATATTTATTTTGGTGATGCGATAATTGATGATGAAGAATTAAACATCTTAAAGATGCATGAAGTAGAAGAAGTCTTATTAAAAGTTAATAATTATCTTAAGAGTGATAGCTATGATATCTATAATAAGATTTATAATAATCGTAGTGATTATAATTCATATATCATAAGAATATCAACTAGGACTTCTTATATTGAAAAAAGTAATAATATTAAAAGAGAAATTGGATCTCTTACAATTGATAATTATTTATTTAAGAGATATTGTGGAGAAATCAATATTGTTTTAAAAGAATTAGAAGCTGATGAAAGAGTTAATGTTATTGGTAAAATTGAATATACACCTTTCATCTTAGATAAAATAAAAGAAGGAATTAAATTTAAATTCATTTAGGAGGAACAATGCTAGCGATTGGTTTAATGAGTGGTACTAGTCTAGATGGTGTTGATGCTTGCTTAATCGAAATTAAGAATAATAAATTCACAATTAAAGATTTTATTTGTGTCCCTTATGATCTTGATTTAAAGAAGAGATTATTATTAATTGCATCTAATAAACCAACTACTATTCAGCAAATATGTAGTATCAATGTTGAATTAGGTAAAATCTACGCTAGTAGTTGTATCAAATTATTAAAACATAGTAAAATAGATAAAAAAGAAATTGGATATGTAGCAATGCATGGTCAAACAGTATGGCACAATCCTAATAATAAAGATCATTTAGAATCATCTACTCTCCAATTAGGAGATCCATCTTATATCGCAAATGCGCTTAATTGTAAAGTAGTAAGTGGTTTTAGATATATGGATATGGCAGTTGGTGGAGAAGGCGCTCCATTAGTTCCTTTCGTTAATTGGAAATTATATACCAATAAGAAAGAGAATATCGCATTACAAAATATCGGTGGTATTAGTAATGTTACATATTTAAAAAAGAATGGTACAATTGATGATATCTTAGCATTTGATAATGGTGTTGGTAATATGCTGATTGATAATGCTATGCGACGCTTATTTAACAAAGAATATGATAATCATGGCTTTACCGCAAAAAAAGGTAAAATAATTCAAGAAGTATTAGATGAATTATTGAGTGATAAATATTTATTCTTAACTCCACCTAAATCAACCGGTAGAGAAAAATATAATGATGAATATTTATCAGAAATCATTCTTAAAATTAAATCATTTGGTGGAAGTGATGAAGATGTCATTACAACCCTAACAGCTTATACTGCTGATAGTATTGCGCTTAGCTATCAATTATTCTTAAAAGATATTGATAAAGTAATATTATCTGGTGGTGGAGCATATAATGATTATTTAGTAGAAAGATTAAAAGAAAAGATTCCATCAAAGCTTGAAATATCCAATAATACTGATTCTTTAGAAGCATTTAGCTTTGCGGTAATGGGCTATTATACTTTAAAAGGTAAACCTACTAATGTACCAAGTGTTACTGGTGCATCTAAACAAGTAATTCTTGGACAGATTACTGATCCAATAATTAGGTGATAATATGGCAATTGATTTAAAGAAAATATCAACGGAATCAAGAAATCTTAATACTCTTGATATTGATGAAATATCAACAATTAAGATCTTAGATAAAATCAATAATGAAGATCAAATTATAGCTCCTAAGATTAAAGAAAAATTATCGGACATTTCTTTAGTAGTTGATGAGGTCTATGAAAAACTAAAAAATGGTGGCAGACTTATTTATATGGGTGCTGGTACTAGTGGTAGAATTGGAATTATTGATGCGGTTGAATGTCCTCCTACATTTGGAGTAAATTATGAAATGGTCCAATGCTTAATGGCTGGTGGTAAAGATGCCTTCGTTAAAGCCAAAGAAGGAGCAGAAGATAATAAAGAATTAGGAATTAGGGATTTAAAAGATATTCATTTAAGTTCTAAAGATTTTGTCATTGGTATTGCCGCAAGCGGAAGAACTCCATATGTTATTGGTGGGATTGAATATGCCAAAAAAATTGGTGCTAAAACAGCTTGTATTACAACTAGTTCTAATAGTATATTAGCATCTCTAGTTGATTATAAAATTGAAATAGTTGTAGGACCTGAAGTAATAACGGGATCTACGAGAATGAAATCAGGAACTTGTCAAAAAATGGTTTGCAATATGATATCGACTAGCGTGATGATTAAATTAGGTAAAGTATATTCTAATCTAATGGTTGATGTTAAACCAACAAATGAAAAACTAATTCAAAGAAGTTTAAATATCATTCATGAGATAACCGATGTTTCATTAGATGAAGCAAGAATTCTTCTAGATAAATATCATACAATTAAAAAAGTCATCTTCCATTATTTCACTAATGTTGAAGATGAAGCACTTATTGATAAGTACTTAAATAAATGTTCAGACAATGTAAAATTAGCAATTAAATTATATAAGGAAGAAAATATATGAAAATAGAATATCGTGAATTAACAGTTAATAATTATGTATTAAGAGGATTTTTAACATCTGATGATAATTGCAAGGATCTATGTGTTTATTTACATGGCTATACAGGACATAAGAATGAACATAATTTCTTATTTAAACAATTAAGCTATCGCTTTTTAGAAGTCGGGGTTGCGTCATTAAGATTTGACTATCGTGGTAGTGGTGATAGTGATGGTACATTTGATGAACAAAATTTTGATACTGTTCTTGAAGATGCTTGCGCAATGGTAAAAGAAGGTTATAAATTAAATCATAATCAAAAAGTTATCGTATTAGGCTTCTCTATGGGTGGTGCTGCCGCAGGTCGTATGAGCGTAATGATGAAAGATTATATCAAAAAAGTAGTACTTATTTCTCCAGCCGCAATGCTAGCACGTAGCTTAAAGAATGCCTTTATCTATAATCCAGCCATTGATGATAAATATGTAGATTTAGGTGGCTATTTATTAAATGTTAAATTTAGAGAAACGCTAAAAGATTTAGATATGCTAGAAGGTTGTGAAAACTTTACTGATCCAGTTCTAATTGTTCAAGGATCAGCTGATCAAGCTGTATTCCCACTTGATAGTTTTGAATTTAAAAAGAAATATCCAAATTGTGAATATCGTTTAGTTATTGGTGCTCCTCATGGATATAGTAAGATCGAATATCGTAAACAATTACAAGAAATAATTTTAGATTTTTTAAGAAGGAAGTAAGAGAAAATGTTAAAGATTGTTGTATGTGTAAAACAAGTACCAGCATCAAGCGATGTTAAAATTGATCCGGTAACTGGTACCTTAATTAGAGATGGTAACAATACTAAGATGAATCCTTTTGATTTATATGGTATTGAAACTGCTGTTAGATTAAAAGAAAAATATGGTGCATATATTAAAACAATATCAATGGGACCTAATCCTGCTAAAGCTGTTCTTCAAGAAAGCTTATGGATGGGATGTGATGAAGGATTATTAATCAGTGACCGTAAATTTGGTGGTGCTGATGTAGTCGCAACGTCTTATACTATTGGTCAAGGTATTCTAACAATGGGTGATTTTGATTTAATCATTTGTGGTCGTCAAACAACTGATGGTGATACTGCACAAGTTGGACCAGAAATGGCTGAAAGTCTTCATATTCCGCATGTTGCGTATGTTGATGAAGTACTTGATTACAATGAAGAAAAGAAAACAATTACGGTTAAAGCCGTTTATGATAAAACAATTGAAACATTTGAAGTTAAATTACCTTGTTTAATCACTGTTGATAAAGGAACTCTTACTCCACGCCTTCCTTCATATAAGAGAGGAAAGAGCTTAGAAAATGTAGAAATTAATGTTAAAACCTTTGCGGATGTCAAAGACCAAGATGAATATCATTATGGTTTAAAAGGCTCCCCTACCCAAGTAGAAAGAATGTTCCCACCTGAAAGAAATACTGATCGAGTATTAATTGAAGGAACTAGTGATGAAGTAGCAGATAAAATCGCAAATATTTTAAAGGAAAAGAAATTTTTCTAGGTGAAATAAATGGCTAAAAAATTAGTAATTAATCAAAATTTAGTAAATGATACTTCTGTCAAAGAAGTAATGGCTGTCTGCCCATTTAGTGGTCTTGAATATAAAGATGGTAAATTAGAATTTACTGCTGGTTGTAAAACTTGTGGTCTTTGTGTTAGAAAAGGACCTAAAGGTTTAGTAACTGAAGTTGTCGAAGAAGATAATCGACCAAAACTTGATAAATCTAAATGGCATGGTGTTGCGGTATACATGGAAATCGATGTAGATGGAATTCATCCTGTAGTTTTTGAATTATTAGGCAAAGCTCGTGAACTAGCATCTGTCATTAATGATGAAGTTTACGCAATCCTAGTATGTGGTAAAGATAAAGAAAAAGAATATAGTGATTTAGCTTTAGAATATGGAGCAGATAAGGTCTATGTTTATTCAAGTGATGAATTAAAAGATTTCAATATGGATCGTTATAGTAGATGTATTGAAGATTTTATTGAAAAAGTTCATCCAAATACGGTTCTATATGGAGGAACAGCTTTAGGTAGAAGTTTAGCACCTAAAGTAGCTCAACATTTTAGAACTGGTTTAACTGCTGACTGTACTAAATTAGGTATGAAAGAAAATAGTGATTTAATCCAAGTACGTCCTGCCTTTGGTGGTAATGTAATGGCTCAAATCATTTCTCCTAATACTCGTCCTCAAATGGCAACAGTACGTTATAAGATCTTTAAGATGCCAGAAAAACAAGCTCCTCATGGAACTGTTATTAAGATGAATCCTGAAAAGCTTGATATGACATCATTAATAAAAACATTAGATATTAAAGTAAAACCTAAGGTTGTAGATATATCTAATGCTGATATTATTGTTGCGTGTGGTAGAGCATTTAAATCAGCTGAAGATATGAAGATGGCAGAAGAACTAGCTGATTTATTAGATGGTGTTGTTGCGGTAACAAGACCAATGGTTGAAGCAGGATTTAGAGATGCTAAATTCCAAATTGGATTATCAGGAAGAACTGTAGCTCCTAAATTAATTATTTGTTTAGGTATCAGTGGTGCTGTTCAATTTACAGCTGGTATGAATGGTAGTGAATTGATTATCGCAATCAATAAAGATCCAAATGCTTCAATTTTTGGTGTTAGTCATTATGGTATTGTTGGTGATATATATCAAATAGTACCTAAGCTAATTGAAAATATTAAGAATAATCGTTCTTTAATTTAAGGTGAATATTATGTATAATAAGATTACTAATAAAGATATAGAATATTTAAAGACTATTGTCCCTAGTGAAGATTTCTTATGTGGTGATGAAATTAGTGCCGATTATGGTAAAGATGAATTAGGAACAGTAACTCATATGCCTGATGTTATGATGTATGTAACTAAGGCTGAAGAAGTATCTAAAATATTAAAATATGCTAATGAACATTTAATTCCAGTTGTTGCTAGAGGAAGTGGAACTGGTCTAGTTGGTGCTTGTGTACCTCTAGAAGGTGGTATTGTTGTTAATACTACTAAAATGAATCATATTCTAGAACTTGATACTAACAATCTAACATTAACAGTAGAACCAGGGGTTCTATTAATGGAAATCTATGAATATGTTGAACCAAAAGGATTCTTCTATGCCCCTGACCCAGGTGAAAAGAGTGCGACAATTGGCGGTAATATTTCAACTAATGCTGGTGGTATGCGTGCTGTTAAATGGGGTGTAACTAGAGATTGGGTACGTGCTATTGAAGTAGTACTTCCTACTGGTGAAATTGAAACTTTTGGTCGTAAAGTAGTAAAAGATTCTACTGGATACTCCTTAAAGAATTTAATTATTGGTAGTGAAGGCACTCTAGGTATCATTACTAAAGCTATCCTTCGTTTAGAGCCTAAACCAGTTGAATCTTTAAGCTTACTTGTACCATTCCCAACTGCAGATACCGGACTTGATGCGGTACCAGCAATCATTAGAGAAAAAGTAAATCCTACAGCTATTGAATTCTTTGAAAAGAATACAATATTATTTGCGGAAGAGTATTTAGGTAGAGCTTTCCCTGATAAGAATTCATCATCTTATATTCTTCTTACTTTTGAAGGAAAGAATAAAGCTGAACTTGAAGCTAATTACCGCATTGCTGCTGATCTATGCCTTGATAAATTAGGTGCTAATGATGTCTTTATTGTAGATACTGATGAAAGAAAAGAAGCAGTTTGGAAAGCAAGAGGAGCCTTCCTTGAAGCTATTAAAGCATCAACAACTGATATGGATGAATGTGATGTAGTAGTACCACGTAGTGAGGTAGCAAATTACATTAAATTCACTTATGAATTAGCTGAAAAATATCAAATTCGTATTCCATCTTTTGGACATGCAGGTGATGGAAATCTTCATATATACATATGTAGAGATGAATTAGATAAGGAAATTTTCGATAAAAAATTATTAGCTATTTTTGATAAAATGTACAAAGAAGCAGCCCGTGTTGGTGGCTTAGTAAGTGGTGAACATGGTATCGGATATGCTAAAAAAGAATATATGAAAGAACTACTTGGTCCAACCCAAATAAAATTAATGAAGGGTATTAAGGATGTATTTGATCCAAATCATATCTTAAATCCAGGAAAGATTAGTGATTAATAAAATAAAAAAGCAGCTTTAAGCTGCTTTTCTTTATGTAATGATTAATTATTTTTTCTACCAACACCAACTTTACGATTAACTTTAGCCATCATCTTTCTTGCGAAGAAGCTAGCTTTATCTCGTCCTTCATCTAATACTTTATTTAAATATTCATTATCATTTAATATTGAATTATATCTTTCTTGAATAGGAATTAATAATCTACATACTTCATCCGCTACTCTTGTTTTAAAAATACCATAATTAATATTTTGATTTTCATTTACTGCATCTTCAATACTAATTCCTTTACATGATGCATAAATCGAAAGAAGATTTGAAATACCTGGTTTATTAACAGGATCAAAGATAATAGAATTATCACTATCTGTAACACTTGATGCAATTTTCTTTCTAATTGTTGCTTCATTATCAGTTAGATATATTGATGCTTTTTCATTATCATCAGATTTACTCATCTTTTTTTCGGGATTTTGTAATGACATAATCTTTGAACCTGTTTTTTGAATTAATGATTCAGGTACTTTAAAAGTTTCTGAATAGCGATAATTAAATCTTTCAGCTAGATTTCTTGCGAGTTCTAGATGCTGCTTTTGATCAACTCCTACAGGTACATAATCACTATTATATAATAAAATATCAGCTGCCATAAGAATTGGATAAGTAAGTAGGGCAGTTGATACTCCTTCTACTTGTTTTTGTTTTTTATCCTTATATTGAGTCATTCTTTCAAGTTCACCGATATAAGTGATAGATTGTAAGATATATGCAAGCTCTGCATGCTCCTTTACTTCTGATTGAATAAATAAAGTACTTTTACTAGGATCTAATCCACACGCAAGATATAAAGCTGCTAATTTCTTAATATTATCTCTTAATTTTGTAGGATCCTGAGGAACTGTTATCGCATGAAGATCAGCAATAAAGACGAATAATTCATCACCTTCCTTTAAATCTTCTTGAAATTTTACAAAATTCTTGATAGCTCCTAAATAATTACCTAAGGTTAAAGAACCTGATGGTTGTATTCCTGATAATATAATTGACATAATTTCCTCCTAAAAAAATAAAAAATGCCTTCTCCTATCTAAAGGACGAAAGCATCGTGGTACCACCTAAAGTTCGAAATTAATATAATTTCCTCTCATAATTTAACGCATTTATTACGGATATCCATTTCCTGATATCATATCAAAAGACCCATTCAATTAAATCCTAGTTTCTTTTTCACCAGCCAAGAACTCTCTAAATTATTCATTAATTTACTATTTCTTTATCAAATATTTTCTTTATTTAACTGCATTTATTATAACTTTTAATATTTATTTTTGCAAGAAAAGTGATAAATTGATAACTAAAATCTAGAAAAAAGATGAAAAATGCACTTTTATTTTTTTGAAAAAAATCAAAAGAAAACGATTTCATTAGCAAATATGTAAAAATTTGTTGTAAATAATGTATAATATTAACAAACAATTAGAATACGATGTCAAAACGTTAATTGTTTGTAATGATTAATTTTTATTTAAGGAGGAAAATTATGAAAAAATTATTGTTATTCGTACTTTGCCTTGCTTTTGGTGGTTTACTACTAGCTTGCGGCCCTACAGATAATCCTGATGGACCAGACAATCCTGGTGGTGATACAGATAACAGAGCATGGTATGAAAAAGATGGTGATTATACTATGAATGATTTCATCGCTGACACATCTACATTAAACTGGAACCCACTTTCTTGGGAAACAAATGATGATAGCGCAATGCTAGCATATCAATCAATCGGTTTCTATGATTATGCTGTTAACGATGATGCAGATAACTGGAAAGTTGTTCCAGAAATGGCTGCTGCACTTCCAACAGATGTAACTGCATCTTTTGTTGGTCGTTTTGGTGTTCAAGCAGGCGACAAGAATAAAGCATGGTCTATTCCTCTAAATAGAGCTGCTACTTGGTCTAATGGTCAAAAGATTACTTCTGCAGATTATATTTACTCAATGAAGCAACAATTAGACCCACTTCAATTAAACCGTCGTGCTGACTCTTATTATGGTGGCGATTTCTCAATTTACAATGCTAAGAACTATTTATACAATGGTCAATTTGCATACTCTTCTCCAATTGTATCTACTGCTTTTGGCGATGAAGAATATATTGACCCTGCTACATTCTTAACAGATGAAGAAGGTTTCTTCTATGTTGAAGTTAATGGCGAAAAGAAATGGTTAGGTGTTAGCCTTTCTAATGGTGGTAACTGGGGTTCAAATGGCTTAGTTGATTACTTTAATGCTGGTTACTTAGATGCTAATCCAGCACCTTATCAAACATTAAAAGCTAATGTTGGTAAAGGTCATGAAGGCTATAGTGGTTGGGTTGGCTTAAATGCTGAAACTCTTCGTGCTCTTCAAGACTGTGTCGCAATGCTTCATGACTATGCTGATGTAGAAGCTTATGCTGCTGCAAAAGGCGATTATGCTTACAAAGAATTCGAAGAAATGGCATTCTTTGGTGTTTACAATCCTGAAATGTCATTTGATGAAGTTGGTCTTATCGCAGTTGATGAATACACAATCGTAGTTGTTCTTGAAAAAGCTCTTCAATTCCCTGATTTCTATCTTCCATATTATCTATCAAGTACTTGGTTAGTAAATGAAGAATTATATGAATCTTGTTGGCAAACTAATCCAGATGGATCAAGAGTTAACAATTACATGTCAAGTCCTAAAACATCTATTTCTTATGGTCCTTATAAACTAGAATCATTCGAAGGTGATAAGAAAATTAAGTTCACTCGTAACCCTGAATGGTATGGTTATAAAGATGACAAACATAAAGATAAAGATGGTAATTATCAATATCAAACTGATAACATCGTTATCACAGTTATCAAAGATCATGCTACTGCATTAATGGCATTCGAATCTGGTGATGTTGATTCAGTTGGTCTACAAGCAGAAGATCTAAAGAAATATGGTTCAAGCCAATTCATTCTATATGAACCACAATCATATACAACTAAATTCACAATTATTACAGATTATGACAAATTAGCAGAAAGAGAAACTGAAACAGTTAATAAACGTGTATTAACTAATAAGAACTTCCGTGCTGCTATCTCATATTCAATGAATAGACGTGACTTTACAGCTAGATTTACTGCTGCTGCAGCTCCTGGTTATGGTCTAATCAACTATATGTATCAAGTAATTTGTGAAGATGGTTCAGAATTAGGTTACCGTAACTTTGATGTTTCTAAAGAAGCTCTAGTTAGCCTATATGGTCTAGAATATGGTGCTGGTAAAGATTATGCTGACTTAGATGAAGCATATGCTGCTATTACTGGTTACGATATGGCTAAAGCTAAGGCATTAATGACTCAAGCTTATACTGAAGTAACTGAAGCTGGTATCTTAAAAGATGGTCAAAATGTTGTAATTACACTTTCTGTATATCAAGCTGATGATATCTATAAGAATATGTATGAATACGTTAGAGGTCAAATTAAAGAAGCTTGTGTTGGTACTCCATTCGAAGGAAGAGTAGAAGTTGAAATGAAAGTTGATGCTGACTACTATGAATCTGCATATGCTGGTAAGACTGATATGATCTTCTCTACATGGGGCGGTGCTGTTTATGGTACACTTGGTCTATTAAGTAGAGTATATTGTGATGACTATACTGGTGGTGGTAACCAAATGGAAGTTGGTTTCAACACTAATGGCGTTCCTCTAACAGTTGAAGTTGCTGGTGTTGAATATACTGCAACATTAAAGAAATTCGCAGATTGGCTAAATGGCGATGCTGAAATCGAAGGATTAAAAGCATACCATGAATATAATGAAGAAGTACAAGTTGCTGTTCTTGCTGCATGTGAAAAAGCATACCTAGAAAGCTTCTGTGCTATTCCACTATATTATCGTCAAAGCGCAATTCTATATTCACAAAAGTTAAAATATCCTACAACAACTTATATCAACCTTGTAGGCTTCGGTGGTTTAAGAGAAATCAGATATAACTACAACGATGCTGAATGGGCAGTTGCAAAGAAGAATTTAACTTACTAAGAGAAAATTGAATTAGAATTTAAGTTAATAGGATTGGGGCGCAATTTAGCGCCCCAATTTATCATAATTTAATTAAAGAAAAGGAGAAAGAAAAATGGTAAAATATGTTATAAAAAGACTACTATTAATGCTATTTACATTATTCATTATCTGTACAATATGTTTTACATTAGTTCATCTACTTCCTGACTCTCCTGTAATTAGAGGTATCGGTGTCGATCCTAATTTACAGATTAAAAAGAATCAAGCACTAGGTATTAATGATCCAATTCTTGTTCAATATGGAAGGTATTTAACAAATATCTTTAAATTTGGTTTCTTTGGTGTTGGTACTGAAATGTATCGTAATAGGGATGTTCTTGAAGTATTATTCCAAAAACTTCCTTATACAGTTATTGTTAATCTATATTCAATTCTAATTGCAATTCCTCTTGGATTAGCATTTGGTATTTATGCGGCATTAAAGAAGAACCGTTGGCAAGATCACCTGATTTCAACATTGGTTATTGTCTTTATTTCGGTTCCTTCATATGTATATGCGTTCCTCGTTCAATATTTTTTATGCTTTAAACTTAAATTATTCCCACTACTAGTAGCATCTAAAGATGATTTTGCTTTCTTTAGTTGGGGTATGTTTAGGTCAATGCTGCCGGCCGTTATCAGCTTAGGCTTTGGTACTGTTGCCGGTCTAGTACGTTATACACGTGCTGAGCTATCAGAAGTATTAACCAGTGAATTCATGCTACTTGCTCGTACTAAAGGTTTAACAAAAGCTCAAGCAACAACTAGACATGCAATGAAGAATGCGATGGTAGTTATTCTTCCAATGATTATTGGTGAATTTATCAGTATCATGTCTGGTGCTCTAATTATTGAACAAATTTTCGTAATTCCAGGTGTTGGTCAATTATATATCCAATCTGTAGGATTACGTGATTATAACTTCTTTATGGCGGATACAATATTCTATACATTTGTTGGCTTACTTGCGGGTATTGTAATCGATATTAGTTATGGATTTATCGATCCAAGAATTAGGATGGGATCAAGAAAATGATGAATAAAGATGTTAACAATCTAAGTCCTGATAAGTTTGTTCTTGTTCAGGCTGATGCAAAACTTAAAGACGTTAAATTCGATACTAAGCCAGTCGGATTCTTTAAAGATGCATTAAACAGATTTAGAAAGAATAAATCGAGTGTTGTTGCGGCATTCATCATTTTAATCCTATTATTGTTTGCTATATTTGGTCCAATTTTTTCTAAATATACAACAATGGATAAAGATGGTTATTATTCAAATGTTTTACCTAAGGCTAAAGCATTTGAATGGGCAGGATGGGATGGTACTAAAAAATATCCAAACCAAAATGAAACTTCATATGATAAATATGCAAGTATTGGGGTTGAGAAAAACTCAAATGCGGATAATTTAGATTACAATCCAATTAAGAAAATTTACAAAGAGCAAGTATTAAATCAATTTGTTGATGGTGTAAAAGTAGATGTAAAATATTACGATCTAAAGATTGATACTTATAATGCAGTTGGTTTCCGTTTCATGGAATTTAATAACTTAGAATATTTCTTATTACAAGCTTATCAAAAAGCTGTAAATAAACAAGTATTCTATCCAATGATGCAATTCCATGCAGCAGTAGATCATGGTAATGTATGGTATAAAACTATTCCTAGTGAATATAAAGAATTAATTGATTCACAAGTTAGCAATCATATGGTTGCGGCTTCATATGGTACAGCTGAATGGAAAGATGGTGTTGTTGGTCAATATCAACCAGACTATATTGGAAGTCCTGATAAATATCAAGCTCAATATTATAGTTCATATCGTATCGATGGTGATGATGGAACATATACTTATAATAAATATGAAACAAAGAACAGTAAAGTAAAATTAGATGAAAATGGTCATGTAGTTACAACTGCTATTCCTAATCAATATTATGTATATGCTGTAAAGAATCAATCTGGTTATAAAACTAGAGTAATGTACTCTGAATATTATAAATTCTCTAAGACTTCATATACAATTGAAGGTATGAGTCAAAAAGAATTTGAAGAAGCAGTTGAAAAATTGTTTGCGGAAAGACCAGATGTAAGTGAATGGGAAGCTTTATTTGATAAAGTTAAATTCAATGATGATGGTCACTATGCACAATTCATCTTTGGTACTAATGACTCTGGTAAAGATATCTTTACATTACTAGGTTCTGGTGCAAGACTTTCATTCATTCTTGCGATCACTATTTCAATCATCAACTTAACTATTGGTGCATTCTATGGTGCTGTTGAAGGTTATTTTGGTGGTACTATTGATATTATTATGGAACGTATAAGTGATATTCTATCTGGTGTTCCATTTATCGTAGTAGCAACTCTATTTAATCTACATTTAGCAGATAAAGTAGGCCCACTTGTAAGCTTACTATTCGCCTTTGTAATGACTGGTTGGATTGGTATGGCTAGCAGAGTAAGAATGCAATTCTATCGTTTCAAGGGCCAAGAATATATTCTATCAGCTAGAACATTAGGAGCTAAAGACTTTAGAATTATGTTTAAACATATCTTCCCTAATGCTATTGGTACAATTATTACTGGATCAATTCTTTCAATTCCAGGTGTTATTTTCTCAGAATCAAGTCTATCTTATTTAAGAATTATTGACCTTGAAACTTCTAAATTTACATCTATTGGTACATTATTATCTAATGGATCAAAGAATATGAAGGAATATCCACATATCATCTTATCACCTGCAATTTTCATCTCATTATTGATGATTTCATTTAACTTATTTGGTAATGGATTAAGAGATGCATTTAATCCATCATTGAGAGGAGCTGATGAATAATGGCAGAAAAGAAATTAGAAGTTAAAGACTTGACTATTTCCTTCCGTACATCAGCAGGAAAAGTTCAAGCCGTAAGAAAGATTAGCTTTGATTTATACAAAGGTGAAACACTTGCGATAGTAGGTGAATCAGGTTCTGGTAAATCAGTTACTTCTAAAGCAATTATTGGTATTCTTGCCGGTAATTCAATTGTCGAAGATGGTGAAATTCTATATGATGGACAAGATTTACTAAAGATTAGTGAAGATGATTTCCATCAATTACGTGGTAATAAGATTTCAATGATCTTCCAAGATCCAATGTCAAGCTTAAATCCAATTGTTAAGATTGGTAAACAATTAACTGAAGCAATGGTTCTTAAAGGAAGAAGTCGTCAAAGAGAATCTCGTAAACAATTTAATAGTAAACTTGCGTTACTTGAAAAGAATATGATTGCTGCAACTACTAGCGATGATAATCAAGCTCAATGCAAGAAATTATGCAAGGATTTTAATACTCTTGAATCAGCTGCTATTAGACATGAAATGGCTTTTAACCAAGCTATTGATAATGCTAATACTTTAGCAAATGAAATTCCAGCAATGTTATTTGAAATAGAACATAAATCAGTTACTGAACCAAAAGCAAGATTGAAAGAAGTCATGAAATATGCTGCTGGTATGAAAGATAAATATGTTGTATTTGCTAGAATGAATGAAGTAGAGGAAGCAATTGAAGCTATTAAGGCTAATATGAGTGTTGCGTTAAAGAATAATAAACTTGAAGGTAATGCTCGTACTAAAGCAAAAGCTGATGTCAATAATGATTTATGCTTAATGGTAGAACCTCTAAATAAGATTCTAGAAATTGCTAAAGAGGCTTTAGGATTCACAAAACCTAATTTCTCAGCTATGGGATATTATGAGAAGTTCATTAATAAAGAAATTCCTGATATGCCAGTTGAACAATTGAATGAAGAATTATCAAGTGCTTTTGATAATGGATTCCATTATGAATTTAAAGAAAAATGTCAAAAAGCTCTTGAATATGCATTTAAAGAATCGGCTAAGAATAAGTTTGATGCTAAAGCAGTATTATTAAAATACCGTCCTTTATTTGAACAAGAAGATTTAAATAAAGAAGAAGTATCAAATGCTCAAAAAGAAATTGATGCTGCATGTGAAAATGCAATTAATTATCTAGAACTTAAGAAGAGTAGTAGAGAATATACATTTGTTAGTTCATTTAATGAATTATTAAAGAGATATTTTTCTGGTGAAAAGAGAAACTTAAAAGAACAAAAACGTTTTGACAAAGAAACAGCAAAAATTAATCGTATTATTGCAAAAGGAAAGGTTCCTGAATGGAAACCAGTTCCACCATCACTTGTTGATTTTGCATTATTACGTAAGAACATCTTAAATTTAATTGATAATTTAATTAGTACTTATGATGAAAAGATTCAAGCTGAACCTACAAATGATTATTCACGCTTAACTGAAGAATTAATTGAATTCTTGAAAGAAAATGCTTCTGGTGTTGTAAATAAAGTTACTAAGAATATGGCTCGTATTAGAGCTATTAAGGTAATGGAAGAAGTAGGTATTCCTGAAGCAAGAAAACGTTACTATCAATATCCATTTGAATTCTCAGGTGGTATGAGACAAAGAATCGTTATTGCTATTGCTCTTGTATCTAATCCAGATATCTTAATCTGTGATGAACCTACTACTGCATTAGACGTTACTATTCAAGCAAATATTCTTGAATTAATTAATAAATTAAAACAAGAACGTAATTTATCAATTATCTTCATTACCCATGATTTAGGTGTTGTTGCTAACATGGCTGATCATGTAGCAGTAATGTATGCTGGTAAGATTGTAGAATATGGTACAAGTACTGATATCTTCTATAATTCAGCACATCCATATACTTGGGCCCTACTTTCAAGTATTCCAGATCTTGAAACATCAGATGGACGTCTTGAAGCAATCCCTGGTACTCCACCTAACATGATTTATCCACCAGTTGGTGATGCTTTTGCAGAACGTAATAAATATGCAATGCAAATTGACTTTGAACAACAACCTCCACTATTTGAGGTATCAGAAGGTCACTATGCCGCAACATGGTTATTACATCCATATGCTCCTAAGGTAACTCCACCTAAAGCCGTATTAAATCGTGCTGAAAGATATCGTAAGAGTAAGGAGGAAGAAGCTAATGAATAATGATGAAAAATTATTAGAAAAAGAACTTCCTACTAATGGTTTTATTCCATTTGATAAAGAATTAACTTTTGAAAATCTTAATGATTACTTTAATGATATTCTAAAAGAAGAAAAGGATGAAAGCGAAGAAGAAATTATTCTTAGCGTTAGACATTTAAAACAATTCTTTAAGATGGGTGGAGCAAAGCTTAAAGCCGTTAATGATGTAAGTTTTGATGTTAAAAAAGGTGAAGTATTTGGTATTGTTGGTGAGTCTGGTTGTGGTAAGACTACAACAGGTCGTTCAATTATCAAATTATACAATATCACTAGTGGTGATGTAATCTTCAAAGGTCAAAGAATTTCTGCTGGTACAAGATGGA
>ONHH01000029.1 GCA_900317575.1 uncultured Bacillota bacterium
GTTGTAGATGATACAATCTTAAATGAATTAATACCAATGATTGCGCCATAGGCGTTAGCAAGAGGTCCTCCTGAATTACCAGAATTGATAGCAGCATCAGTTTGAATAGCCATTACTGTATTTCCATTATCATTGAAATATCTTACTGGAGCACTAACTACTCCTTTAGTAATACTAATTCCATATCCTTCCGCATTACCTATTGCGATAGCCGTTTCACCATAATATAATTTAACGGCATCATCATTATGGTATGCTTCACTAGTTGGATTAGTTAGATTAAAGAATGTTACATGTTGAAGATTTTCTATATCAGTAATATTCATTTTTAAAACACATAGATCAAGTGCTGTATCATAAGCTACAATTTCCCCCGCAAAGCTTGCTTCACTATCAGCATAATTAAATTTAATATCTCTTGTTACATATTTTAAATCTTTATATGATGATTCATCTTCTACAGTTACAACATGAGCATTAGTCATAACATATCCATCTTCATTAATAATAAACCCAGTTGCTTTAGAAGTAAAACTACTACTAGCAGTTCTACCACTACCACCAAATGGATTAAAATATCCAGAATATGATGTAGTATAGGTATAAGTAATATTACATGTAATTTCTAAGGTTGCTGGCATAACAATCCCGGCTACGATTGACGCAATATTTCCATCAGTTACTTCATCATAATCTTTAATAGTTGTAGGTTGAATAATATAAGTATTTCCTGTCGATGTACTCATTCCATTATTAGTTTGTTCACTACGATTAAAAATACTACATGAAGTTACTAATAACATAAATGATAAAATAATAGTAATAAATAATAATTTAGATATTTTTTTCATTCGATAATACCTTCTTTCATATCTATTATACTCGATAAATGTTAAGTGAATTTAAATTATTATAATTTTTTTTAAATATTTAATAATAAAATGCATGACATAAGTCATGCATCTATATATTATCCAGTCTTTACATTATTAACACAGTTAGTTAATTTCTTAATATCGGTATTTTCAAAATAAGAGAATGGAATACCTACTTTAAGACTAGTATAATCTCCGTTTGCAAAATCAGCTACTGGGAAGGTTGCTTTAATAGCTTTAGCCCAATTTCTTTTCCAATGAAGTTCTTCTTCATCTTCTTCGACATAGCATGTAGGATATAATTCAGGGTCTGGACTTTCTTCATTTAAAATCATATCATATACTGATTTTAAGATTGGACAATATCCAATATCACGGTTATTATACCATGAATATTCTTTAATTAATAAGAAATCCATGAATTTATGAGCTAGATCAACATGTCGAGCATTCTTAGGAATAACTAGAGTATCAACGTGAGCCATTGTTACTTTTGGAGTATAAGTGTAGAATTCAACATCTTCAAATTCAGCACCATCTTGAATCTTCAAATATACCATATCTAAGCAGTCACCCGTATAAGCGAATGCAATATCAAGGTTATGAGATTCAATACTATGTTTTAGTGAATCGCCACCCCATTCTTTATATTTTCTACGCGAAATGATTTCTCTAAATTTATCAAGATTTTCAGTTACACTTACATTAGGATCGCCCTTTTCATAAGTCATAACTGCTCCATAATAGAATCTTACACTATCATATGCTCCAACTTTAGTATCCATTGGTAGTGTATCTTCACTAGATAGTGAATCATCAAAGAAATATACTTTCCATGCGTTATTATCTTTTTGAAGAACATCTGGATTACCATCAGGGTTATTTGCAACTACTTTTCCATCAGTATCATAAGTATTAACATCTTTAAAGAATGGATTAATCTTATTATACATTAGACCAAAGGTACCCCAGAAATATGGCATATGGTAATGATTGATTTCATTACGTTCATAATCATATTCAAAATTAAGATTTTCACTTAATTTCTTCATATCATTATTTAGATATGTTTCAATATCTATTACCCCTGGCATCATCTTCTTTTGAAGATCATTGAATCTTTCTTCGTTAGTAGTTCCTTCTAAGTTATTTAATTTTGTATAATCAATTTCTTGTAGTAGATCATTGATATACATCTTTTCTACCATATATTCAGCAGGACATACTAGATCATAAGCAGTAGTACCACTCTTAATCTTAGCATAGAATAATTCATTAGAATCCGCAATATCAACAATTAGATTACAATTATATTCTTCTTCAAATAGAGCTACTAGATCATCATTGATATATTCACCCCAGTTTAAGAATAATAATGTTTGTCTAGTTGAACAACCACTATTAAATAAAACAGTAATGCTAAGAAGGACTAACATAATAAATAATCTTTTAATGTTTTTTACCATGTTGAGCCTCCTTTCTACTACGGAAGAAGTTAATCAATAATAGAATTACCATTGAACCAAAGGTTACAAGAGTAGAGAATGAATGTACATAAGGTTTAAGACCTTTTCTACCAATACTACTATATACCCAAATTGATAGATTATTAAAGCCATTACCAGTTGTATAATAACTGATTACGAAATCATCAAAGCTCATTGTGAACGCAAAGATTAATCCGGCTAAGATACCAGATACAATAGCTGGAACAATAACTTTAATTAAAGCTTTAGCTGGTTTTAGACCTAAGTCTAATGCAGCATCCATCATATTAGAATCTAATTCTTTTAATTTAGGTAAAACATTTAAGATTACATATGGTAAACAGAAATACATATGTGCGGCAAGCATTGTTGGGAAGCCGAAGATATATTCTAAACCTGGAATCTTCATTACTAATGAGAAGATTAACATGATGGAAATACCAGTAACAATATCCGCATTAAGTAATGGAATATTATTTAATAACATGATATGTTGATGGAATTTCTTAGTTGAATAATGAATACCAATAGCAATCAATGTTCCCGCAAGAGTAGATAGAGCTGTTGCGGCGATACTAATAATAAAGGTATTAGCAACTGGAGTTGCGAAAGATGGTTCATCAAACATATGAGCATACCAACTAAAAGTAAATTTATCAAATGTCATAAGTGTTGATGATGAATTAAATGATTGAATAGCGATAACAAGGATTGATAAATAGATCATACCGATAATGATTACCACAAGGATTGTAGAAAGAATTTTCCAAATCTTACGCATTACATGATAATCATGATATCCATAATCTTGAATTTTAGCTATAGGATAAGAATTATTATTTTCCATTATAACAACATCTCTCCTTCCTTATCAACTTTATTTACTAGAGTAATACTGAATAAGATAACGATTAAGATAATCATTGCAAGTAAGCTACCAATATTATAATTCATATTATTGAATAGTTCTTCAATGACATTACCAATCATTACAATATTACCATTACCTAAGATTTTAGGTATCGCAAAACCAGATAATGATGGTAAGAATACCATAATTGATCCAGTAATGATTCCTTTAGATGACATAGGTAGAATTACTTTCCAGAATTTTTGCATATCAGTTAAGCCTAAATCTAGAGCAGCTTCTTCAACACTCTTATCGATCTTTTCTAAGGAATTGTAGATAGGCATGATCATGAATGGTACATAGGTTACAACTAAACCAAATACTACCGCAAAATAAGTACCTCTGATTTGTGGAGCACTGATTTCTTTACCAAAGATCTTACCTAAGATTGATGTAAAGATGTTATGTTCTTCCATAATATTAGCTAATGCTTCTGTACGAAGTAAGATATTAGACCACATTGGAAGAATTAAAATAACTAAAATTAAGAATTTGTTTTTAAAATTAGATCTAAATAATTTATAAGCTACAAGATATCCTAATACAATACTGATTAAAGTTGTAATAGTTGATAGAATAAAGCTATTTCTAAACGCAATAAGAGTAGATTTTTCACCTAATTGGCTGAAATTCTCTAATGTCATTTTGATATTAGCTAAATCTAAACCTTCCATATCCGTAAAGACTAAGAAAGCCATTACTAGAGCTGGAACTACTGCTAGGATATATAGCCAAAAGACATATGGTTTAGCTAAACGCGAAAATTTATTATTCATAGCGTTTACCTACTAATTATCTTGTCCTTCTTGTTGTTCAACTTTCATTAGATGGATTTCATATGGGTCAACTTTTAGACCGATAAGATCTCCAACTTTAGGTGTTTCATAGGCATGAACGACAATTTCTTTTTCACCAAACATTGCGCAGATTTCATAATGAACACCTTTAAAGATACATGATGTTACAGTACCTGTGATTTTAGCATGTTCTAAATCTACGACATCCCAGTCTTCTGGTCTGATTACAACATCTACTGGTTCACCATTTTCGAATCCTTCATTTAAGCATTCGAATTCTGCGCCAAGGAATGATATCTTATGATTTTCAAGATATGTTCCACGCATGATGTTAGTTTCACCAATGAAGTTAGCAACAAAGCCATTTACTGGTTCATTATATATATCTTCAGGAGTACCTAATTGTTGAATGATACCATCATTCATAACAACAATTCGATCACTCATTGTCATTGCTTCTTCCTGATCATGAGTAACAAAGATAAAGGTAATACCTAATAATCTTTGCATTTCCTTCAATTCATATTGCATGTTTTGACGTAATTTCAAATCAAGAGCAGCAAGCGGTTCATCAAGTAAAAGAATCTTTGGTTTGTTGATGATAGCTCTCGCTATAGCAACTCTTTGTTGTTGTCCACCAGACATTTGATCAATTTTTCTGGTTGCGTAGCCATCAAGCTTAACTAATTTTAAAGCATTTAAAGCTGCTTCATCAATTAGTTCATTAACCTTTTTGTTAAGATCAAAATAATTTACTTTAATCTTATCTTCTTGTACTCCTTTATTAATTTTGTCTTGTTTTACAAGTTCCTCTACATGTTCTTTTCCACCAAAGAAATCGAGTAAATATTTAAGTGGTCTGTTCTTTAAACCAATTTTAACATTACCAATTACATTTAAATGGGGGAATAACGCATAACGTTGGAACACTGTATTGATAGGACGTGCATATGGGGGAATATCATTAAAGACTTTTCCATCAATAATAACCTCACCTTTAGTAGGATTGATAAATCCGGCAATCATCCTAAGTGTTGTTGTTTTACCACATCCTGATGGTCCTAGAAATGTGATAAACTCATTTTCATAAATTTGTAAACTAATGTTGTCGACGATTGGTACATCGGGGTCGTCATCATAACTTAAAGAAACGTTCTTTAATTCAACAATAACCTTCTTCACCTTTTTATAACCTCCTTTAAATCCGGATAATTGTAATAGATTTGATTATTACAATTTCGATATTATTATACACTATTTTTTCAGGATTGAAAGTAATTTACTTAATAAATTTTAATCTTAGTTTTATCTAACTAAAATATATAAAAAATGAAGGATTTCTCCTTCATTATTTATGTAATCTTTCTTGTTCTTTAATCATTTTAATGAATTCATCAATATTCATTGTAACTGTATCTTTTTCCGAATATTTACGGACATTGATTAGATTTTCACTGACTTCTTTATCACCAATAACAAGTTGATATGGAATTTTTTGAGTTTGGGCTTCTCTAATCTTATATCCTAATTTTTCATCACGATAATCAGTCGATACTCTTATCTTATTCTTTCTAAGAAGATCTACTATCTTATCACAATATTCTTTATGATATTCAAGATTTACTGGAATTAGTTTTACTTGTGTTGGCGCAAGCCATACTGGGAATACTCCCTTTGTTTCTTCAATTAAGAAAGCTGTAAAACGATCAAGAGAACCTAGGATGGCACGATGAACGACTACTGGACGTTTCTTTTCACCGGCTTCATCGATATATGTTAATTCAAATCTTTCAGGTAATTGATAATCAAGTTGAATAGTAGATAATGTTACATCATGACCGATAGCACTTCTAATTTGAACATCAAGTTTAGGTCCATAGAAGGCTGCTTCACCGATTGCTTCATAATAATCAACACCTAATTCTTTTAATACTTGTCTTAGTTGTGATTCACTCTTTTCCCATAATTCATCATTACCAAAATATTTCTCAACATCATTAGGATCTCTTAATGATAATCTAAAGCGATAATCTTTAAAACCAAAATCTTCATATACACTTAAGATTAATTGAGTTACTTCTTTAAAGACACTAGATATTTGATCAGGAGTACAGAAGATATGGGAATCATTTTGATAGAATGCTCTAGTTCTTTCAATACCAGTTAGAGCTCCACTTGCTTCAAATCTAAAATCAGCAGCGATTTCCGCAATTCTTAATGGTAATTCTTTATATGAATGTAATTGTGATTTATACATTACCATATGATGTGGACAATTCATTGGTCTTAATACATATGATTCATCATCTAAATCCATCTTAGGGAACATATCATCTTTATAATGATCCCAGTGACCAGATGTTTTATATAAATTAACATTACCAATAGCAGGAGTTAGAACATGTAAATAGCCTTGTTCATATTCTTTATCCATGATATAATCACATAATTTTCTACGAATAATGAAACCATTAGGTAACCACATTGGAAGACCTCTTCCAACCAAATCATCAAACATGAAGATTCCTAGTTGTTTTCCTAAACGACGATGATCTCTCTCTTTTCTTTCTTCTAAGATCTTTAGATATTCATCTAATTCTTCTTTAGAATTACGACATGTACCATAGATTCTAGTTAAAACCTTATTCTTAGAATCCCCCTTCCAGTAAGCACCAGAGAAACTTAATAATTTAAAGAATTTTAAGAATTTAACATCAGCTACATGGGGACCACGACATAGATCACGATAAGGTCCTTGTTCATAAACAGTAATTATTTCATTATCAGCTAAACCATTAATTAATTCTTGTTTATAAATATCATCATTAAAAAGAGCTAATGCTTCATCTTTTGATACTTCTAATCTTTTAATCTTTTCACTTCTTGCGACAATAGATTGCATCTTCTTCTCAATCTTTGGTAATTCTTCATCAGTGATCTTATCTTCACCTAAATCAATATCATAATAGAATCCTTCTTCAATAGCTGGTCCAACACCAAACATTGCTTTTGGATATAATTCTTTGACAGCTTGAGCCATTAAATGAGCACAAGAATGATTCATTACTTCAAAATAATCTTTTAAATCAGTAATGATTTCAAAATCACTATCTTCCATTATTGGTCTTGATAAATCATATAAATTACCATTAATCTTACAGATGATAGCTTTTTTAGCAAGACTACTAGAAATACTTTCAGCTAATTCTAATCCACTAATTCCTTTTTCTACTTCTTTAATACTTCCATCAGGAAATTTAATTTTAATCATAATCCTTCTCCTTTAAAATAAAAAGCCCTTAGATTTAAAATCTAAGGACGATTCTAAGCAGGCTTTAAACTTAGTACGCGGTACCACCTTAATTCACTAGCTTTAAATTATTAATTTAAAGTATCGTGCTCTTTTCTTATCTTATCGCGATATCACGTCTAAATTTCTTTAGAAAACTCCTAGGTAGTAATATTTAAGCTTTTAGTTGTAGTTCTCACTATCCTACATCACTGTCTCTAGAGTTCTTAAATACCATGTCCTAATCATCGTTATTAGTTATTAGTTATTAATTACTATATTATTATAATACAAAATAAGCTAAATAGATTAAAATGTGCTTTTAGAATTTTCTTAATTTACCATCTAAGCCATGTAGCATTACTGAACCATCTTGTTTTTTTGCAAGAGCTTTTGCGTAATCTAGAGCTTCTGCTTGAGTCTTAAATAATTTAATTACTTTATCGCTTCCTGCATTAAATACTTTCCATTGACTATCTTCTTTTCTTTTTGATACATGATAAACATGAGATGGATCTGCTTTAGCTGGAGCAGCTTTCTTTTCTTCTTTCTTAGGTGCAGGTTTTGCTGCTACTTTCTTTTCTTCTTTTTTTGCTGTTGCCATAATTTTTATCCTCCTATTTTATAGCTTGATTTTTTGCAGCTTCCACAGATTGAGCGATGTATGTCATATGGTCAGCTGCTCTTTCTAGATTGTTTACTAGATTTACATATACACCACTATTTTCATTTTTACATTCTCCACGAGCTAATCTTTCAAAATGATCACTGATTAACTCCTTACGCATATTATCGATTTGATCTTCGATAATATCAACTTCTTTAATCTTTTCTATATTTTTAGTTAAGAATACTTCATCACTCTTTTCAAATAATGAATTAATCTTTGAACGATAGAATCCTAATTGTAAGAAGACATTATCACTAAATTCTAGATTATCTTCAATCATTTGATGAGTATATTTACATATATTATCACCAATTTCACCTATTCTTAAGATATCACTTAAGACATTATGGAAGATTGATACCGTACATTCATCTTCATATACAACAAAGCTTGAATTAGCTAATTTTACTAAATAGCCCATGATTCTTTCATTCATCGTATCGAGTTCATTATTAGCATTCTTAACTTCTTCTCTTTTAGAATCATCTCTTGCAAGAAAGGCATCCATACTAATATTTAAGGTTTGGACAGCTTTCATATATAATAGACTTAATTCTTTTCTTACTTGATGGACAGCTACTGATGGGCTTCTGATCATACGTTCATCCATATAAGTAAATGATAAATTTTCTTTTTCATCTTTATCTTTAACAAGAAGAGTAGATAATTTAACAAATACTTTAATGAATGGTAAGAAAATTAAAGTTGTAAGTAAGTTAAAGACAGTATGGAACATGGCTATTTGGGTTGCAGGCGATGCAAACCAAGTTCCAAAGGTTGCAGCCATAAAATCTTTAAAGATTATAAGAACAATAATAAAGATTATTGAACCAAATAAATTAAATAATAAATGGATCATTGATGCACGTCTTGCGTTAGTCTGAGCACCAATTGATGAAATTAGAGCGGTAACACAGGTTCCAATATTCGTACCTAGGATTAAGAATAAGACATTATTATTTAATGCAGTAGCATCACTTCCTGCACCAATATAAATACCAGCACCAGTTAATGTAATAATTACTGTCGTAATTAAAGCAGATGATTGAACTGCAGCTGTTAATGCGATACCTAAAAAGAAGAGAATTACGGGAGCAAAGCTTCCATCAATTCCAGCTAGGACATTACTTATCGCATTCTTTACAACTAATTCACCATCAAATGTTGCGTTAATGGCTAAATCCATACATTTAAGACCTAAGAATAAAAGTCCTAAACCTGATAAGGTTCTACCTAATGTTTTGGTTTTTTCTTTCTTTCCAAGATTAGTTATAAAGACCCCTATACCACAGAAGACAATAACATAGGCTCCAAAATCAAATGAATTTAAAGCAGCTAGTTGAGCAGTGATTGTTGTACCAATATTAGCACCCATAATAATTGATGTTGCTTGAGTAAGAGTCATGATTCCTGTATTAACGAAACCAACAACCATTACTGTTGTTGCAGCAGATGATTGCATGATTACTGTAACAAGAGCACCAATACCAACACCTATTATACTATATTTACTTGTTTTATTAAATAATTTCTTTAAGCCTTTATGAGCAAGTTTAGTTACATTCTTACTTAAGCGATCTAAACCTAGTAATAATGCACCAACTGATGCAATCATAAAAAAGACTGTTTTTATCCAATAAGCAACCATATATATTACCTTTACTATTATATTATAACAAAATTAATAATAATTATCAAATTAATATAATTATAAATTTTCAATATCAACTAGAATCTTCTTATCTTTGTTAATTTTTTCTTTCAAAAAACCAACTAAATAAATTGGTGCATATATTATTCCATCTTCAACAAAAAGATTTGATTTAGAAAATACTATAGGATTAATAATATTATCTTTATAATTATTTATTAAATTAGAAATTGATTTATGGGTTTTATAATCACTACCTGATTTTATTTCTATTGGAATTATTTTATTCCCATATTCAACCATGAAATCTATCTCACCAATTTTTGTACTTTTATAATAATATGGTGTAATATTATTGGCATATAATTCTTGAGCTACAAAGTTTTCAAATAAAGCCCCATTATTAAAATTATTAGTATCATTCATTATATCTTCTCTTACCACAAAAGGATAACATGAAGTAAGTAATCCGACATCAGATAAAAATAATTTAAATGTATTTTTATCTTTTGATATTACAAGTGGTGATTTTACTTCTTTTGCGATATAAACAGGATATGCGACACCCGCATCTTTTAACCATAAAAAACTATTTTCATAACGGTCAAATTTTAATTCTTTGTTCAAATACGTAAAGATAAATCGCAGATTTTGTTTATTTAACTGTGATGGAATATTTTCATATATCGAAATAATTCTTAATTTTCGATCATTAGATTCATATCTAGAAAAATCAGCTTTATAATTATTTACGATATTTTTTTGCTCCATATCTATTTCATATAAATTTTTTGTATCGATAAATCTTTGTACTACTTGTGGCATACCACCAACAATCAAATAAGTATTAAATAATCTTAACATTTTATTATGTATTAATTCATCGATTTTAGTTCTTGAATTAAAACAGTTTTCTAAATAAGTAATTGTTTCATCTTTAACACCTAATGCAGTTAAAAATTCAAAATAATTCATTGGATACATTCTTATCATTCTCATATATCCAACAGGTATTGATTTAATGCCACTTATTTCTACTCCAAGTAGTGAACCACTTAAAATATAGCGATATCTTGCATCGTCTACTAAAAACTTAATCTTTGTGATAATATCTGGAAAAAGTTGTATTTCATCTAAAAAGATAATTGATTCTCCTTTTATTAAAGGAGTAGTTGAATATAATTCGATTTTTTCAATTAATTCATCGATATTATCAATATTCTTAATAACTTTTAAAATATCTGGTCTATCTATAAAGTTTATTTCAAAATAGTTAATACTATTATCATTTAATATTTGTCTGATTGAATATGTTTTACCAACTTGTCTTGCACCTTCAACTAATAATGCTTTTTTATCATATTTCAACCAATCATTCAATTCTTTTTCTATTATACGTTTCATAAAATTAGCTCCTTTTTCAAATATATTATAACATATAATATTTATTAAGTCAAATAAAACGGGGCATTTTGCCCCGCTATTTGTTGATAAAACGGGGCACTTTGCCCCGTTTTTAATAATGAAGATAAACAATTTTATATATTTATTAATAAAAAAATAATAATACATTAAAAATGTATTATTATTCTTTATTGTTTTGATCTAGTTCATTTATTACTTCATTACGGAGTTTTTCTTCTTCTTGAAGTTCCTTTAATACTTGTTGTCTTAATTCTTCTTCCGTAGGTATTTTCTTTAATTCTTCTTTAGCTTTTTCATATTTACTTAATTTATATACTTTATATATTTCAAAGCCACCATTAAATAATACTACAGATATTACTAAAATTAAGACGATTAAGATTAATGATTTACTACTAATTAAGGCTTCACCAATATTAGCAATTTTACCATACCATACCGCTTTAGCAAGAAAATTATCTTTAGTTACTCTAGTGCTATCAGGTACTGCATTATTATCACCTTTGACAATAAAGCCTTCAGTACTAGATCCACCAATAACTCTGTGGACAATGAACATATCATTTTCACTACTATAATAGATGATAATATCATCTAATTTAATAGATTCATATTTAACTTTCTTACCAAGAACCATATCATTTTGATTAATGGTTGGTTCCATTGATGGTGTTGGTACAGCTGATATTGAATAACCAAATAAGGTAGGCATTCTGTGATTAGCTCTTGCGACAATACCTGATATAAATACGTATGCTGCAAAACCAACTAATAGAATGATTAAGGAAGTAAGAATAATCCGTGTAGTTTTCTTTACAGGTTTCTTTTCCTTATTCTTCATTTAGTTCTTCTTTTACCTCATTAGTATCATTTTTCTTTTCACTAATCTTCGAAGCATTTTTTACTTTTTCTAGATTTTTTTGATGATCGCTTTTTAGCTTAGCTTTTTCTTTATCAAGCTTAGCTTTTAAAGCTTCTTTTTCTTTCTTAGCTTTCTCTTTTTCTTTTTCTCTTGCTTTATCAGCTTTTTCTTTTAATCTAGCTTTTTCTTTTTCAAGTTGTAAACGACGTTTTTCTTTAGCTGCCTCAAGTTCTTGATCCATTTGTGCTTTCATCTTATTAAGCTCTTCTTGATGTTTTTGTAACATCTTACGTACTTCATCATTAGTACGTTTACGATTATCAGCTTTGATTGATGCAATTAATTGATCATTTTCTTGTTTTAGTTTTTCAAATTCAACATCACGGGCTTCTTTATTTTTATCAATATCCTCTAATTTACCATTGAGTAAGTTAATTTGTTTCTTAACTCTTTCTTTAGTAGCTTGAAGTTGTTTAGTTTCTTTATTGATTTGTTTGATATAGCCTTCATATGCTTCTTGTTTCTTTTGGAAATTTAAAGCACGCAAACGATCAGCTGTTGCTCTAAGCATTTGTTGATATAGAGCTTTTTCCATTCTAATAGAACGTTTATAATCAGCATCTTTAGCTTCACGAATGACTTTAGCAATCTTAGCTTTTTCTTTAGCTTCTTCAAATACTTCCTTTGGATCATCTGTCTGAATGAATCGTTCGAAGTAATTAGTTTCTTCTTCAAAATTGAAATAAGAATCAAACATGGCGTTAGTAATATCAATAGATTCTCTTGCAATCTTCTTAGCTGCTTGCAAATAGCTAGTCTTACGATCCATTGCGTCATAGATCTTTTGATTGAATATTTTCTTATTAATTAAAGTATAATATTCATTAACCGAATTATCTTGAATTTCAATAGCATCAGGATTTTTAACAACATCCTTAGGATTGATTTTAGCAATCTTAGTGCTCTTCTTAATAATTGGTTCTATTTGTTCGATAACTCTATAATCTTCTTGACGACGTTTCTTATTTTGAATTAAAGCAGAATAAGCTAGAGTTGAGATATGATCAATATCTTTCTTAAATTCTCTAGATAGTCTTACTGGACGTTCTCTTACTTGAACATCATATGCTAATGAATTATATCTATCAAGGAATAACCATAGAGTATATGCATTTCTAAATTCTGCATTCTTTAAGATAACGTTAGTCTTCATAATTGGTGGTTGAACTGGCTTTGCTTTAGCCATATCACGCATGAATTGGCTACCTTTAAATCCTGTTACATGAACCATTAATTGGGAAGCTCTTTGTAATAAATCAATATTATGTTTATTAATATTAGGGTTATCTAGATCTCTTTTAACATCAACATCAAAAACAAAATTAACTTCTTCATCTTTGATTTTAAAATTAGATGTATAAACTAGATGGTCATGCTGACTAGATTCAACATTATCTTTGATAATATCATATCTTGCTTTAACAAATAGATATAATCGATTAATTAAAGTCATGATAAATCTATTTTCATATGTTGCAATCTCTTCTTCCGCAAATCTAGTTAAGATTTTAGTTGGAGTTACTTGACCAGTATCACGATTAACATCTCTAATTAATCCTGTATGTGATGCAAGATGTCTTACACTAGCAGCATCAATCTTCTTAGCTTTTTCAACTAAGACTACATCTTCTTCATAACGAATAGTCTTCTTAGGATTACGAATGATACGATCAATACTAGGAACTAAACCTTCAAGAGTTAGAATCCATGTATCATCAATATATTTAGTTTCGGTAATATTCTTTTGATAGAATCTATTAGTTCCACTATTACATACATCTAAATAGAATTTAGCAAAGTCATTATCGCATTTCTTTAATTCACGAATGGCTTTTTTGTAATAACGATTTAATAGATCATTATCTTCTAATTCTTCATATTTAATTGGCTCTTCTACTTTTTCTTCTACTTTATTTTCTTCAGCCATATTAACCTCCTAAGATAAATAAATGCATAGCTTAATAGAATTTTGAGCTATGCATTCATCATTATTAATAATTCTTAACTAACTCATGTAAGAAGTCAATTGATTCAGCGAATGCATTCTTACCGAATAATTTATCTAATAAGTTAATTAATTGACTTATATCATCTTTTAAGAAAGCAATATTTAATGTTTCAAATTTACGGAAAATCTTTCTTAATACGATATAATCAAGTCCATCTACTTCATCACCGCCACATGCAACATAGGCAGGAACGAATAATTTAATTTGTTTTAAGATACGGTTACCAAAAGTAATCTTGAAATGTTGTGCAACAAATTCATCTAATGTTGATAATTTATCAAGTAATTTTTCTGATAATGGATTTTGTTGTTGACCATTAGTGCATAGTTCATAGAAATAATCATATGTCATATCGATTGCTTCAGTGTATGGAGCATCAATTGGATCAGCACGATTATTCATTTCAATAGAAACAGCACGGTCATATACTTTATCAGTGATTGTATATGTTGAGTCATCTCTGTTGGCTGTACCAATAAACCAAACATTTTGTGGTACTAATAATTTACCTTCTACTAAATGTTTAGGATCAGTTGACCAAACATCAGGTACAATATCAATTAACCATTCATCAACATTTGGCATTTCCATAATAGACAAGAAGTCTGCAAAATAATATTCGATACGCGCTAAGTTCATTTCATCTAGGATGATTAAGTTAATATCTTCACGATAAGTAGTTTCATATAATGCTTTTAAGAAATCTGTTTCATTAAATCTCTTAGTGAATTCATTAAAATAACCAATCATTTCAGCTCTATCTCTCCATGATGGTTGAACCGAACAGATAGCAGCAGGATTCTTAAAGAAACGTCCCATTGCGTAAGGAAGAGATGTTTTACCAGTACCTGAAATACCTTCAAGGATAATTATCTTTGATGTTGCAAGACCAGCAAAGAATGTTCTAATTACTTTAGGTGAGTAATATAGATGTAATTGGCTAGCTGCAAAGTAGATAAATCTATCAACTAATTGAGGTAAGTTAATACGGTCTTCATCTTCCATGATTATAGCATGAACTTCTGTTTCATATTTCTCATCCACAGCAGTTAATTTAGAGAAACGAGAATTGCTAACAACTTCTTTCTTAGCATCTTTCTTTCCATCAACTGATTTAATTGGTTGACCACCAATTTGTTCAGCAGTTTCATTAGAGAAAGTACCAATACCCATATTAGTCATCTTTAACGCAAGAATCTTATTCTTTTCGTCAACTAATTCTGCAGTTCTCTTATTAAGTTCTGCAATTTCTTCAAGTAATGCATCTTTTTCTATTTCTCTACGAACAAATCGAACATATTTTCTGATTAATTGAATTATTCTTAATAATAAGAATCCAAAGAATGCAACGTTAACAACTATCGCAAGTAATTCAAATAACCAGTCTAAGAATCCAAAATTTCCCCAATTATGAATTAATTGTTGGAAATATTGTAATGGATCTAACCAAAATATATGAGAAATAATATTCCATAAATAGACAAATAAATTACCAACATTTTCTAGTAATGTCTTAAGATAATTTAAGAAATAGTTTGAAAAGGCAGTCATACAACCTACTCATCCTTTCCTATTAATTTTTAAAACTCTTAATTATTATTCGTTCTCTTGTTTTTCTTCTTCATTAGTTTCTGATTCTTCATCAGATTCTTCTTCATTTAATTCTTCTTCAACTGATTCTTCTTCAACAACTGGATTAGCATTCTTTTGTTGTTCAGCTAAGATTTCAGCACGAATACGAGCTCTTTCAGCTTCTAATGCTTTTTCTTGTTGTTCTTTCAATAAATCTAATTCTTCTTGATGTTTTTGATCACTATTGTACTTCTTATATTTGTTAACTCTAAAGATTAACATAACAAGTTCAAAAATGAAGAATAATAATACAGGAAGAACAATTACTACAAAGAATCCAGTTTTAGTTTGTAAGAATTTAAAGAAGCTTCCAGCACCTGTCCATTTACCAGTATAAACAGCTCTAACATCATTAGGATTCACAGTTTCAGTTTGAACATCTAATGCATTGTCACCTCGTGTAATATACTGAATTACATTACCTTTAGAATCTTTAACTACTTCTATAACTCTATGGCTATCTAATATAAAATTTCCATCAGGACCAACAGTCTTAAAAGTGATAATGCTTCCACCAATACCATCAGAATTAGCTGCTTCTACCTTAGCTAATTTTTTTTCACGATTTTTTTCAGTAATAACACTAACAAAAATTAAATCATTAGGTGTAAATGAATCTTTTTGATCACCAGTCATTGAGTCTGTTAATACTGTCATATAACCTTTACCAAAAATTGATGGAATAGATTCTTCATCTTTCTTAGATAAATTCATGATTGAGAAGATTAACAATAACGCAATAATAGCATAGAAAACAACATTTAAACAAGTTAAAAGAATCTTTTTAACTTTGTTTTCTCCACTTTTTTGTGTTTGCTCTACATTAGTATTTTCCATTTAAATACCTCATTTCTATATTAATTTTATAAAATTACATTCTTCTAAGTCTTATCATAACATATTTTTTAATAAAAATCTATTATTTTGACAATTATTTAATATTATTGAGGTATTTTTATTTAGAAATAATAAAAGCCAGTTACAAATTAATTGCAACTGGCTACCATTTTTACAGGTCCTATAGCTTTGCGTCACAAGATTTCTCTTGTTTTGCGGTCATATATTATTATTTAATAATTTCCTATAGTTTTATTATAATAACAAAGAGGAAGATTAACTCCCCCTCTTTATTAAATGTTAATTAATTGTACTTAATATTAAGCTTGTTTTACTTCAACATCGAATGCTAATGAAACAGTTGCAGCAGCAAGGTTTGCAGCATTGTTTGTAGTAACAGCTGAATCAGAACCATCATAGTAAATATAGATATCAACAGTAACTACTGAAGTATCAGTAATATCAAAATCAGTTGTATGAAGAGATGCAGAAGCTTGACCAACTTTTAGTACTGCCATGTTATTATTTTGAGTAACTACTAATACTCTTACAGCAGCAATATTTTCTGCAGTTTCACCATCTTTTTTAGCAATTGTTGCATTTACAGTTAAATTATGAGCAGCATCTGATCCTTGAGCTAATGTAATATAAGCTGTTCTCTTAATAACATACTTAGAAAATTCATATTGATCATCTACAGTTGTATTTAATAAATGTGCATTTTTAACACTATCAGTTGAAGCTGCTGGATTATTATTATAAGCAGTATACCAGTTAGCAGCTACAGCAGCAGTTGCTTGATCTGTTACAGGAGTTCCTTCTGCAAATAACTTTCCAGAGCCAATTTCTGAAGCTTCTAATGGTTTAGAAGGGAATACAACAGCTTGTTCATCAGATACAGTTAGAGGAATAGTTACTAACTTAGCAGCTTGAATTTCAGCAGCAGTATCATTTTCACCAGTGTTGATTAATAAGAATGCATTGTTTGATTTTACATCAACTTGCATACCAGTTGCAGTTACTTCAGTGTTCATAGAGAACCATGCGAATGTGCTTGTTGCTAAGCTAACTACAGCAAAAGCAACAGCTAAAATAGATAAAAATAATTTTCTTCTTAGAGTTTTCATTGTTTTTTAATTTCCTTTCATTTGTATAAATTTTTTTCTAAGAGCCTATATGTTTTATATCTTTCGATATTAAAACCTTAGTTAGTTTTATTCAGCTTTTATAGCTGATCTAAAATAGAATTGAAGTAGCATGCTGTCTTTGTAAATTGCGTCAAAGCAATCAGCATCCCATCCTTCAAGCCATACTGACACTTGCACTTTTGCAAAGTAGTATGTTTTGTTTCCAACTTGTCTTGGTTGGAATGATGCACACAATGAATCATTGTTTTGTGCATAATAATTATAATTGTATCTTGTTAATTGATATACAGTTTCAGGAGTTGTAAGTGGAGCTGGTATATAAGCATCTATATATTTTCTAATAAAATCAAATGCTCCGTATTCAACGCCATAACCTCTATCAGGATTAGCACTTGGATCAAAGATGACTTTAGCAAATTCTGTTCTTGTATCTTCATCATCGAATGGTAATTCTTTGAAACCAAATCTTATTGCGTCTTGTGCATAGAAAGTTCCTTGTTGTCCTTTTTGCATTACATCAGTTTCTGAATATTGGAATGTTACAGGAGATTTAAATGGAACACCTTTACTAAATACATAAGTACCTTTAAGTTTATTGTTTTCTGCAACTTCGTAATTATATCTAACATCTGTTGAAATGTTATCTGCTAAATATAAGCCATCCATTTCTGCATCATCACATCTAAAATATAAAGTGAATGTTAGATAATCTTTATTTGGAATTGCTTCATCACCTTCATATGAATTATAGAATATATTCAAATCACTTGTTGATACATCTTTTAAAACTAATCCATTTTTAATGTAATCACCAAATAAATCTTTATTCAGGTTATCATAGTAATTTTCACCATCAAGACTTATTAATAATGATCCACCGTTTGTTACGGTTAATTCTAAATCGCCAACTGTAGCACTTTGTGCTATTGAGAACCATGCGAATGTTGTTGTAACTAAAGTTGTTAACGAAAACACTACTAATGCAATGGTAATAATAATTTTTCTTCTAACATTCATTATTTCTCTCAGCACCCCCTATTATTCAATGAAGAAATTCATAGCAATTTTTATTTTAGAACCATAAATTTGATCAATGTTTTTGATTGTACAGTCAGGATCTTCTCCTTCAAGCCACATAAGAATTGTGAACTTTTTAGTTTGATCAGCACCAAGACCTCTTATTTGTTCATGACAAACTACCGAATCAGATAAGAAATTTTTAGCGTTTTGAAGAACTTGTGGATAATCTTTATGTTCTGTATCTTCATATTGATACAATGTGTAAGTACCATCTCTTAAATCATCTAACGTTGTGATTGAAGTTTGATCAGTATAAATATATCCATCTTGGATGATCATTATTCTAATGCCTTGAGCTAGCATACCAGTTACATCTGTTATGACTACTTCATATCCGACATTAGTTTCATATCTACCTACATTTCTTAAGTAGAATGTATATGCTAGATAATTTAGTTTTCTGTTATTTGCTCCACCTAGAACACTGTCTCTGAATGATCCATCAGTTGTTAAGATTCCTTCAAAATCATTATAGATAATTTGTTCTAATGTGATATCTCTTACTTCTTCAACAGCATCAGCTGTAAGCCATCTTGCATAAGTCTCAAATTCCTTTGATTCAGAAATGGCAATTCCACGGTCATATGTTTCTTCATCAACTGTCATTACGAAGTTTCCTGAATACTGACCATAGTATGTAAGAAATGCAAGTAGTAACATTATCACTAAGGCTATGAAGTAACCAATACGAAATATCCTTCGAGCGCTTTTATATCGAATTTTTTTCATATTTGTCCTTTCTTATTATAAGTAAATAAAAATAGCCAATTATCAAGATTTTGTAAATCACGATAACTGGCTACCATTATTTATTTAGGCCCTATAGCTTTGCGTCACAAGATTTCTCTTGCTTTGCCTTTATACATTTTACCTGTAAGTATTTTAACTGGCTAGTTTATAGAATATAAAAATAGCCAATTATCAAGATTTTGTAAATCACGATAACTGGCTACCATTATTAATTTAGGCCCTATAGCTTTGCGTCACAAGATTTCTCTTGCTTTGCCTTTATACACTTTACGACACTATTATAACATACAACTTTTAACTTGTCAAGTATTTTTGCTCATTTTTTTAAAACTTTTTAAAATTTTTTTAAATTTTTTTATTTTGGAGCTCTTGACAGACATTTTTATAGGTTATTTTTGTCCTCTTCAGACTCTTCAGAAGGTTGATTTTCTTCTGATTTTACTTCTTCAGCATCTTGAACTTCTTCTAATGGTTGTTCTTCAGTAGGAGTATCTTCAGGCTGAGCTTCCTCAGCATCTTGAGTTTCTTCTACTATTTCTTCGGCAGGAACTTGCTCAACTTCTGGTTCCACTTGAACTTCTTCAGCAGGTTGTTCAGTAGATTCTTCTATAGGTTGTTCTTCTACAGGAGCTTCTTCAATTGATTCAGTCTCTTGTGATTCTTCTACTGGTACTTCTTCAACAGGAGTATCTTCAGGCTGAGCTTGCTCAGCATCTTGAACTTCTTCAGCAGGTTGTTCAGTAGATTCTTCTATAGGTTGTTCTTCTAAAGAAGCTTCTTCTACTTTTGGTTCCTCAACTGGTTCTTGTTTCTTATCTTTTTTGTTTTTAGATTTTGATTTCTTATCTTTTAAAGATTCTTCAGGCTGAGATTTCTCAGCATCTTGAGCTTGCTCAACATTTTCCTCAGTAGGAGTTTCTTCAACTGGTTGTTCTTCAGTAGGTTCTACTGCTTCTTCTACAGGTTGAGTTTCTAATGATTGATTAAGAATTTCTTGATCTCTTGTTTCTTGAGCAATCTTTAGAGCACTGATGATATCAGGTTCTTTAGCAATCTTTTCTAATTCTTCACTACTTATTGGTTTAGAAATATAATAACCTTGGAAATTATGAATTCCTTGAGATTCGAAATATTCAATTTGTTCTTCGTTTTCAATTCTTTCAACGATGATTTCGATATTATTTTTAGATGCATAATTAGTTAATAATTCAATAAAGTTCTTTAGGATTTCTTTATTGTCATCTTCAATAAAGGCTGCATTTAATTTTAAGATATCGATTTCTAATTTATTTAGCTTTAACAATGTATTATAGTCAAATGCGAATCCGTCTACCGCAATCTTAAATCCTAATTCATGAAGTTTCTTCATGTTTTCACTGATTACATCATGTTTATTATAGATAATAAATTCATCGGCTTCAATTACTAGATTCTTGGCAGGGAATTTATATTTCTTTAATAATTTTTGGAAATCGGATGCTAGATTTTCATTCATTAATTGTTTTAAGCTTAGGTTGATTGATAGATTGAAATCAGCATTAGAGATAATACGACGTAATACTGTATATTGTTCAATCATTAATTCTAACCCCCAAATACCTACCCAATAGATATCACCTGATTGTTCCATAACATTGATGAATTCTTTAGGATTTAAAACACCTAATTTAGGATGATTCCATCTAAGTAATGCTTCGGCACTAACGAATGAATGATTTTCCATATTAACAATTGGTTGATAATATAGAACGAATTCTTTATTAATAATAGCTGATTTGATTTGTTCGTAATATAATTTGTTTTGACCTTCTTCACCACCAAGATCTTCTGAATATACAACGATCTTATCTCCACCTTGTCTCTTACATGTAATTACACCAATTTCAAGAGAATTTAATAATTGATTGTAATTTTGACCATGGACTGGATAATAAGCGATTGCGATTGATGCTGTAGCGGTTGTTTCTGTATCATAACTGATACGAACAGGTTCTTTCATTATATCTTTAATTTGTTCTGCAACTCTAAATACTTCTTCTTTAGAATATTCAGTTCTGAATAGAATAATGAATTTATCTAAGGATACACGTCCCATTTGAACTTGGAATGGAAGAATCTTTAGAATCTTTTGACCAATTATTTCAATAACATTTTTAACAGCCTTATCACCAAAGGCATTAGTCATTTGACTTATTTCATCAATATCTATATATACTAATGAGAAAGGAGTATCATTTGTTGATTTACTGATAAGTAAATTAACATTTGCTTTAAATTCACTCTTAGATAGAACACCTTCCATATAAGAGCTTCTTTCTTCAAGATATCTTTGTCTTTCTTTGATTGTGCGATATCCTAAGAATACCGCAAGACCAATTAATACAACTAAGCCAAGAATTGCTACAAGAACAATTGCGCCTTTTGGCCACATTGCAAAAAAGTCTGATGAATCAGTTAAAAAATAGTTTAGTATTTTTAACATTTGAGTTACCTCACAAAAATTGATTTATAAAAACGCCTATAATAGTTTATCACAGATTTAATATTTTTTCAAGAAATTATCTTTTCTTCTTTTCTTTATCTTCATTAATAATCTTAGTTTTATCAATATTATATTCTTTAATTAATTCAATTGCTTTCTCAATTGGAACTGGTGGAGAAATGATATAACCTTGAATAATACTACATTCATAACGAGCTAAGAATTGTAATTGTTTTTCATCCTCAACACCTTCACAGATAATTCCTAATCCTAGGTTACGCGCAAGGCTGGTAATGAATCTAACGGTATCACGGCTGAATCTATCACTGGAAATAAATCTTGTGAATTCCTTATCAATCTTAATTGTATCGATTGGTAATTCTTTTAAATATAATAGTGATGAGTGACCAGTACCAAAGTCATCTAGATGGACTTGGAAGCCATAACGTTTTAATTCTCGAAGCTTTTCTGTCATGATTGAGAAGTTTTCCATTAAGAAGGTTTCCGTTACTTCTAGACAGATATTCTTTGGATCTACTTGATATTTTTCAATTAAATCAAGTAAGTCACCTACGAAACCGGTTTGTATAAATTGAGCAGGTGATACGTTCAAACTAAATTTAAGATTGTATTGTTCTAATTCTTTAGCTATTCTTAATGATTCTTCATTAACAAATCGACCAATTTGCGTAATCATACCATTTTGTTCAGCGGCTTTGATATAACGCATTGGTGATTCATGAATATATTTAGGATTGTTCCAACGAATCAATAATTCGAATGATTCAATACGATGTTCGAAGATATTATATTGTGGTTGTAGGTACATAACAAATTCATTATTATGGAGAGCAGTTCTTAAATCTTGTTCCAATAATTCTTCACCAGTAATATACTTTTCTACTGATGGAGTAAAGACATCAATACGTTTTTTATTAACTGCTTCCATTCTTGATACTAGACGTTCAAGACCATCAACAATAACATCTGCACTATTTAAAGTAAAAGTATTAGGATCTAGATTATAGATTGAAATTAGTGTTTCAATGATAATTCTATTATCATCAAATTCAATTGGTTTCTTTAATGCTTTATCTAATTCTTGTGCAAGGTTCATTGCTTCATCATATGATTCAATACCAGAATAGATTAAACCAATTTTTGATGATGATAAAGAATAAATTCTTACATCTTTATTTTCAATTACTTCTTTAATAATACCATCAATAATTCTTTGGATATCAGCACCTACACTCTTACCATAGAATAGACGTAAATTAGAATAATTAGATAGATATACTAATAATAAGCTTGATTTAAATAAATTCTTACCACTCTTAATATTATATACTTCTTCATCTACATCTTCCTTATATACTTCCATATTTGGATTATGAGTAATTGGGTTGTATATCGCAAGTTCACGGTATCTTGTATTTTTTTCTTCAA
>ONHH01000023.1 GCA_900317575.1 uncultured Bacillota bacterium
AATTACAATATCTGTTACTTGAGCACCACGAGCACGCATTTCGGTAAAGGCTGCATGTCCTGGAGTATCAATAAAGGTAATTAGACGACCATCTTTAGTTACTTGATAAGCACCAATATGTTGAGTAATACCACCAGCTTCACCCTTTACTACATGACTTGATCTAATTGTATCAAGTAAAGTAGTTTTACCATGGTCTACGTGACCCATAATTGTAACAATTGCTGGACGTTCTTTTAAATCTTCTGGCTTATCTTCAATGACCATTTCATCGAAACGAATCATATCGGAGATTTGCTTATCCTTAACTTCATAATTATATTCCATTGCGATAAGCTCAATGACATCACGATCAAGTGATTGCGTAGCTGAAGCCATAACACCCATTGACATAAATAATTTCTTTACAAGTTCAGTTACACTAATGCCTAATTCTTCCGCAACATCACTAGTTGACATATTAGGTTCATAATATAATACATGATCTTCTTTTTTTACATCTAATTCACCCGCTAATTTTTCAGCACGGCTCTTTTGTTGTTTAGGTTTCTTTTGTTTTATAGTTTCGTTAGTCTTAACCTTTTTCTTAATTCGAACATTCTTTTGACCTTGATATTGATCAGCACTATACATGTCTCCATATTTATCAATTAGAGCTTCATCTTCTTGAGACATACTTAGGTCTTCTTCATAAGTAGGAAGAATTACTTTCTTTTTAGGTTGATTATTTTCTACCTTCTTTTCTTCCTTCTTTTCTTCTTTATTTTCTTTTACTACTTCCTTTTTAACAGCTTCACTAGCTTTGATATTTTCCTTATGTTCTTTTACTACTTCTTTTTTAGTTTCTACCTTTGGTTGTTCTTTTTTAGTTTCAACTTTAGGTTGTTCTTTTTTAGGAGTAAGATTAACAATTTTAGGAGTTTCTTTTTTAGTTTCTTTAGGAGCAGCTTTTGCTTTAATTGGATAATTTACATTGTACTTCTTTGCGATTTTCTTTTCAATATCTTTATCAACTTCAGATTCATCAGTGTATACTTGTCGAGATAAAGATACATTCTTTATTAATTTAATGATATCTTTACTATCAACATTTAAGATTTCTGCAATTTCTTTTACTTTCATAAATTACTCTCTTTCTACTTTTGATAATTCGATAAATTTTTTACTAAAGCCTAAATCACTAATGCCTATTACTTTAAAATTATTAGTGCCTAGTGCTTGATTTAAAGATAATGTATCAAAAGATTTGTTAATTGGTACTTGGTAAAAGTACGCTTTTTTTTCGATTTTATCAATTGTAGCTTCGGTTGAATCTGATGCAATAAAGATAAAGAAAATTTTCTTTTTTTGCATTGAATCAATAACCATATCCGTGCCACAAATCATTCTACCACTTTTCTTACAAAGGCCAAGTAATGATAAGATATTATTCATTATTTCAACCTTTCAAGTAATTCATCATAGATTTCATCTTTTACATCTATTTCTAGATATTTATTTAATAGATGTTTTTTCTTAGCTAAATCTACAACTTTTTTATCTTTAGATAAATATACTCCATGTCCACGTGTTTTACCAGTTTCATCAATTACAACTTCTCCTTCAGGAGTTCTTACGATTCTAAACATTTCTTGTTTAGGTAATTGATTATTGGTTACAACACATTTACGAAGAGGTACTTTCTTTATTGTTTCTTTCATCGTACCCTCCTACACAAGTTGATATTTAATACCTTCTCTTAAAGCAGTAGTTTCATCTTTGATATCAATCTTCCAAGAAGTAATTTGACATGCAAGACGTACATTTTGTCCACCTTTACCAATAGCTAGACTAAATTGGTCATCAGGGACGATTGCTATAGATTGCTTTAATACTTCATCAACAGCTACTCCTAATACTTTAGCAGGAGTTAATGCTTCCGCAATATTCTTTGCTGGATTGTCATTCCATACAAAGATATCGATTCTTTCACCATTTAATTCACGGTTAATTTCTTTAATTCTAGCACCACCAACACCTACACAAGCACCTTTTGGATCAACATTGACATTATTTGATTTAACACCAATCTTAGTTCTACTACCAGGTTCTCTGGCGATATTGATGATGTCAATTACACCGCTAGCAATTTCGGGAACATATGCTTCAAATAGACGTTTAATAATATCTTTTTGACTTCTAGTAACATATACCTTAGGTCCTTTACCACTTTCTTCAACCTTAGTAATAACTACTTTAATAGTCTTACCTGGTTCATATACTTCACCACTTAAAGTTTCTTCTACTGGCATATAAGCAGTTGTATTAAGACCTAAATTAAGAATAACAGCTTTATCATCTGCTCTTTCAACTGTAGCATTGATAACTTCATTTTCTCTTTCTTTAAAGAATAGATAAGCTCTCTTAGATCCAGCTTCTTTAATGTTTTGAACAAAGATTTGTTTAAAACGAGCAGCACCTTTACGAGTAATTTCTTTAATAGGAATTTCTACTTTAAAAGTTGAACCAATTCTTACTCTTGATTTAATTAGTTTAGCATCTTCTAAAGAGATATCTCCTTCTTTTCTTTCTACAGGAACCATTTCTCCAGTTTCTGGATCTTTAGTTTCTGTAATTGACATATCAACAACATTGAATTTTTCGAAGACACGAATTTTCTTTTCTTCATCATTAAATTCTACTTCAATAATTCCTTTATGTCCTTCTGCTTGAACAGCTTTAATAAGACCAATTCTTACAGCATTAAAGACATCTTCTCTTTCTAAATTTCTTTCTACTGCAATAGCATCTAAATTTTCATAAAATTCTTTGTTAATCATTTTCCATACCTCTTTAAAATTTAACCGCTAAACGGATTTTTGAAATTTGTTTTTTGTTAATTTTTACTTCTTTGTGTCGAGTTTTAATAACTACATCAAGGGTTAAGATTTCATCATCATAACTGATTAAATCACCATAAAATTCTTTTTCATTTGTACCTTCAATTTTTTGATAACATGATACATAGATATAATTAGAAATAGCTCTTCTAATTTCATCATCATTAGTTAATTCTCTTTCAATACCTACACTTGATACTTCAAGATAAGTACCATCTTCTAGTTCATCATTAACTAGATCTAATAATTCTTCATTGATTTTTGCGATAAGATCAATATCAATTTGAAAACTATTAGGATCATCAACATAAACTCGATAGATTGTCATACCATATTCATTGACTCTTTCAACTTTATAGAGTACTAAATTATATTTTGGTAATAGACCTTCTACTGCTTCTTTAATTTTATCAATTACTTTCAATACCTCACCCTCTCTCATAACAAATGGTGAGCTATTTTTTAGCTCACCTATTTTTCTATAAGTTTCTATCTAAATTATAACACTTTAATTGCTTTTAGTCAAGTAAGACGTTAGATATGAAAAATACAATCGTTTTCAAAACACTAGACTATTCTTAAAAAAAATGCTATAATACTCATACTGACAAGAGAAAGGAGAAAAATATGTGTGAATTATTACTAAATGGTGTAAAGACAAACTTTAATCCCGGTAATCGTGTTATTGATTTAATAAGTGATGTCGATAAGAAGCAATATATGATATGCAAAATTAATTCTTCTATCAAAGAGCTTACCTATACCCTTACTAAAAAGCAAGATGGAGCAAATATTACTTTATACGGATTAGAGAATATTGAAGCTGGTCGTGCATATGAAGCAACGCTTCGTTATATTATAGCAATGGCTTTCTATAATCTCTATCCTGATGTTGATATCCAATTTCAATACAATGTAAGTCGTAGCATCTTTTGTCGCATTAAGAATCCTAAGGATCGAATGAGTAAATATACTGATCCGATTATCAATGAAGTAAAAAGATTAATTAAATTAGATTTACCAATTGTTAGAGAGACTGTTAGTGCAGAAGAAGCCTATAATATTTATAAAAAGATGCATCATAATGATAAATTAGATATCTTAAGTTACCGTGCTGAACAAAATGTCCATCTCTATCATTGTGCTTCCTATTATGATTATTTATATAGTTATATGCTTCCATCTACTGGTTTCATTAAATCTTATATAATTAGACCATATAGTCCAGGCTTAATCATTCAATATCCAAGATATGAATTAGATGCGAAAATCCCGCCATTTGTGGAAGAACCAATGTATAGTAGAACCTTAAAAGATGCGCTTATTTGGGGTGAAGCAACCGATTCTAATACAATTGTTGGTATCAACCATAAGATTGAAAATGATGGAATTAGAGATTTTATTCAAACATGTGAAACAAGACACAATAATATGTTAGCTGATCTTGGTAAAAAGATTCAAGAACAAATTGATGAAGTTCGTTTAATTTGTATTGCTGGTCCATCATCAAGTGGTAAAACTACTTTCTGTAATCGTCTAAGAATTGAACTAATGAGTAGAGGTATTAATCCAATTATGATTTCTATGGATGATTATTATCTAACTAAAGATGAAATCATGAAGATTCAAAATATCTCTGATAAATCACAATTAGATTTAGAACATATCAATTGTTTAGATATCGAATTATTCAATAAGAATCTCTTTGATTTAATCAATGGTGAAGAAGTAACACTACCTAAATATGATTTTATGACTGGTGAAAGAATCAAAGGTGCTACCCTTAAGATTGATGAACACACACCGATTATGATTGAAGGAATCCATGCGTTAAATGAAAAATTAACTAATTCGATTCCTAAACATCAAAAATTTAAAGTTTATATTGCACCACAAATGCAATCAAATATTGATGATCATTCACCACTATCGACTACTGATTTAAGATTAATTAGAAGAATCGTTAGAGATATGAATTTTAGAAATTGTCCTCCTACTGAAACAATCACCATGTGGCCGAGTGTAAGACGTGGGGAATTCAAATGGATTTATCCTAACCAAGAAGGAGCAGATTTTGTCTTTAATTCATCACTTGCCTATGAATTATGTATCTTTAAGAAATACGCATTACAAGAATTGAGAAAGATTGATGCGGATGATCCTAATTATGTTATCGCAAATCGTCTAATTAAATATCTTAAATATTTTAGACAGATTGATGATGAATCAAGTATTCCATGTAATTCTTTAATTAGAGAATTTATTGGTGGTTCTTGTTTTGATGTCTAAACTAAAAGGCTGAAAGAATAATCTTTCAGCCTTTTTTCTACTCTTTTATTTTTTACTATATTCTTTAATTAAATTATCAGCACATGTTAATAAATATAACAATCTTTCTTTTGGATTTAAACTGTAATAAAACCAAAGATAGGTGTCTTCTTTTATTTCAAAATTTACCCATGAAAAATCTAAAATAAGCGAAATAATTTGATAATATGGAACTTGATAACTAGGAGGTGTAGTTTCATTATACGTTTCATGACCACCATAAAGAACATGATTATATAAAAAATTTTTTTTATCAAAATAATTATAAACTAAGTGCATTTTAAATATTTCAAAGTAATCAAATTCTGTCTCTAAATTCTTTACTTGATTAATATAATTAACACAAGCAGAATAT
>ONHH01000016.1 GCA_900317575.1 uncultured Bacillota bacterium
AATATGATTTAGTTAATGATTATAATTATTATTTTGAAGAAGATTTATATTATGTTCATAATCCTAAATATACTTATGATGCAGAAGGCATTCAAAGTGAAGAACCTGTAGAATATCATAAAGATCCAGTATGGATTAATAATAATCGTTTTGTTAGAAGTAGTACTTGTATTAAAGATAGTGATATTCTATATGGTACAAGACCTAATGCTGTTAATGAAATTGCAATTTATGGAGAAGAAGCAGATTTAGGTAAAATTATTACTATCAGTCTTGCGGAAAGACAGAATTGGTCTTCCATTGGTGATTATGTTCAATATCAAATGAAGGTAACTGCTGTCTTAAAAGAAAATGAATATGTTGATAATAAACAAGTATATTTTTCAGAACGTTTATGTAAAGAATTAATTCAAAATCGTGATGATAATCTAGCTCGTCATAATTTTTATTATACATATTTTGCTGGCGGCAAGGTTCAAAATCGTCGGGTAGTCATTTTTACTGATTTAGTTGGTGAAAATAATATTCATCTTGCACATGGTTTCTTTATTGATGATTATCAAGTAGAATTATATAATCCAGTTAGTTTAGATACAAGAATCACTTATACATATCCAGGAGAATATACTATTACTGAATATAATGAACAAATGTCATTATATATGGTTAAGATTGATGAATCTAAATTTGATCATTATTTTGGAACTGTTGATTCTAATCAAATGAGTGTCTATATTGAAGACTATTCTTATACTGATGAAGTAATTAATGCGATAAATCGTTTAAATTATAATGGTTTTAGTACTTTTAGAGTATCAAGTATCGAATATGATCAAAAGATCTTATCGCAAAGAAATATGACGATTGCGATATGTACAGGTGCAATCTTTATTATTTTCTTATTATCATTATTTGTATTAGGTGCATTCTTAAGTCTAAATAAGCATGATTATTTATTATTGAGATTCCTTGGTATGAATAAACAAGCTATGTATTATACTAATTTCTTTGAAATGTTATCAATAACTTGTGTAATGTATATAATATCTTTAATTGGCATTTTTGTATTACGCTTATTTAAAGTAAAGGTTGTTATCAATTTAATTAAATATATGGCATGGTATCAATTTATTGTTATCTTTATTGTTATTTTTGTTATTGTTCTTGCGACAACATATCGTTTCAATAAACGATTACAAAAAGAATCCTTCGATTTTGGAGGTGACAATCTATGATTAATATTGTAGCAAAGAACCTTAATAAATATTTCAATCGTCATACAAAGAATGAAATTCATGTAATTAATGATACATCAATTAGTTTTAATGGTAGTGGCTTAGTATGTATTTTAGGAGAATCTGGTAGTGGTAAAACTACTCTATTAAATGTATTAAGTGGTATTGATAAGGCTAATAGTGGTGAAATTTATTACAATGATGTATTGTTTAAGAATGGTGATAATAAGAGTAGTCAAATTAGAAATAATAGTGTTGGTTATGTTTTCCAAAATTATTATATGATTTCTAATTTAACAGTTTATGAAAATCTATATCTTGCGCTTGCACCATATCATCTTGATAAACAAGAAATTGATTTAAGAATTAATTATGTACTTGAAGCTGTTAATATGGGACGCTATATTAAGCGAAAGATGACTAAGCTTTCTGGTGGCCAGATGCAAAGAATTGCGATAGCAAGAGCCTTAGTTAAGAGTCCTGATGTTATTTTTGCGGATGAACCAACTGGTAATCTAGATGAAAGTACTACTCTTAAAATCATGATGATTTTAAAGAAGATTAGTGAAAAATGTTTAGTAATTGTTGCTACACATGAAAGAAGAATAGCTAATTTCTTTGCTGATCGTATAATTAATATTCGTGATGGAAAAATTATCAGTGATCAAACAGTTGATGAAAATGAAAGAACTTATAATCGTGTAGATGATAATAATCTATATTTACAAGAATATGATAAAGAAGTATTAAAGAGTGAAGATGAAGAAGATAATATTACTATTTATCGAGTAAGAGATGAAGAAAAATTAAATTTCAGTATCATTGTTGAATATGATAAATATTATATTAAAGCTTCTAATCCATCAAGATTTGAAATTATTAATCCTGATTCACATATTCAAGCTATTGATAGTAAACGTCCGACTTTAAATAATGATGATGTTCAAGAATTTAATTATGAATTAAATAAACCAACTAAGACTAATAATGGTAAATTAGAATTTAAATATTTATTATCAAAAGTTGCAACATCTGTTCGATCAAAGAGCTTCTATATCATGATTCTTGCGATGATTTTGATATCAGCTATTACAATTTGGGGTGTAGGTGATTTCTTAACTGTTGCAAAAAATGATGTTAAATCTGTATTATATACGGATTCTAGAATTGTTAATGTAGAATTAAAAGAAGATTTTGATCATTTACAGCCAAAGAATCAAACTATAGAATTATCTAATTTAATTGATAAATTCAGTGCAATTGAAGATACACAAATCTTCTTTGATGCAAGAGTTAATGCTTATTTCCTATATGATGGGGTGGAGCAAATACAAAAAACAGCTGGTCTTTTGACTACTGATTTTAATGATTTCACTTATCTTCCTTTAGATTATTTAGATGAAAAAGATTTAGTAGCTGGTAGAATGCCAGAAAAACCATTTGAAGTAGTAATTGATGAATGGGTATTAGATCGTTTTATGAAAAAGAAGAGTATGATATCAATGTCTCTTCTTAAATATGAAGCTTTCTTAAATCGTCAATTCTTTATTAAAGCTAATGGCTTAAGTGTTACTATTGTTGGTATATCAAGAAGCAATAATATGGTATGCTATGCTAATGATTATGATATTTATTCCTTTATGGGTAATGGTGATTTATCTAATTTCATTACTCTTGATAGCTTGAAAAAAGCATATCCTGGTCGTTATGATAATATTAGCTTAGAAAAAAATGAAGCTTTAATTAGAGATGGCGAAGGATCAAGTGGTGTAAAAATATCAGGAGTTAATTTTACAGTTGTTGATAAAGGCGAAAAGATAGATAGTGATTTCTATGCTAAATATGTCATTTCTGATGAAGGAATGGAAGCAATCATTGAATCTTATGTTAAAACTCTTAAACGTTTTATCTTAATCAGTAATAATAAAGATAATTTACATCAATTTATTAATGATTATCGTAATCAAGAAGCTAAAGATCAATTCTTTACTATTTTAGATAATGATTATTATCAGACTAATTATGATTTATATATGAGCGCAAGAGCTACTAAGATGCTAATGAGAGGGCTAATAACCTTATCAATTATTGTTATTTGTTCAATTACCTTATTTATTACAATGAAGGCCCATGGGGCAGAGAATATGCAACAAATAATGGTTTATCGCTTGTTAGGAATTAAAAAGCAAATCATTATTTTAATGTTTGTTATTGAAATTATGATTACAAGCTTTGTTGTAATGATTCCATCGAGTCTCTTTGTAACATTTATATTAGAATTTATTGAACATTTACCGGCATCAACCTTTAGTTTTGAATTATCATTTGCAAGTTATATTATTACAATCGTTTCTTTAGTAGTCTTAAATGTACTTGTTGGAATCCTTCCAGTAACTCTAATTATGAGAAAGACTCCAGCTCAGCTTGTCGCAAGCTATGATATTTAATTAAAAATTAGTAGAAAGGAGTTAAATATGGTTAAAAGTAAAGAAGATGATAATGCCTTTCGCTATCTAAAATGGCGTGGTGATCTTAATTTTGATCAAGATCCTTTTAATGATGTTGATTCATTTATCATATCGCAATTAACTTTTCTTGAATTAATGATTAGTGATGATAATAATCCTAAACCATTAAAACAAGCTTTAGCTCCTTATTCTAAATTAAAAAAATTTGATGAAATTAATTTAGGAGTAATGATTCCTAAGGATTGCTTAAAACTAGGCAAGACTTTAATTAAAATTAATCGATTCCATAATCTGATCATATCGGATTTTGTTAAAACAGTAAATGCTGAATTAATTGAACAATTCTGTGCTTTAACTCTTCATTTAAATGATGAATTAATGGTTGTTGCTTTCCAAGGAACTGATGATACTTTAATTGGTTGGGAAGAGAATTTTGATATGATTACTAAATTCCCTATTCCTGCTCAAGAATCAGCTAAAAAATATATTGATTTAATGGCTGAAAAATATCCTAATAAAAAAATTATTACTACTGGACATTCTAAAGGTGGTAATTTATCAGTATATGCAGGTCTATTTACTTCTTATCAAAATAGAATTGTTCAAATTTATAATTTTGATGGTCCTGGCTTTGAATTAAAGAATATAGATATGGATATAATTAAAGATAATATCAATAAAGTAATTAATATTTATCCCGAACATTCAACAGTAGGAATGATTTTTGATCATTTAGGAAAGACTAAAATTATTAAAAGCAATGAAAAAGGTCTTCTTCAACATAATGGATTTAGTTGGACTATCGATTATAATCATTTTTCAAAAGCTACTCTTTCTAATAATTCCCTTAAATTTCATGATGATTTAAATGAATTAGTACAAGGAATGAGTGAAGAAGAAAGAAATGAATTTAGTTCATCATTAAGAAGATATGTTGAAAAAATTAATGTTAATACACTTGTAGAATTGAGTAATATTCCAGTTAAACCAATTTTTGCCTATAAAGAATTCAGTAAAAAAGAAAAAACTTTTATTAATCGTTTTATTAAATTATTTATTCAAAATCGGATGCTGTAATATGAATGAAAAGATTTTTAATGATAATATAAGATTATTAAATTTAACTGCTAATTTCTTAAATGATCCTGTAGATATAAAAAACTTTATAAAAGAAGATGATGAATTCTATTATAAAGTTCTATTTGCTACACTCATAGGCGTAGATTTAAAAATAGATTCTGATAAGAGTTTCTTCTATAATTATTTAGCTCCTTCTATTAAAAAATTAGATGTAAAAGATTATATTGATAACCCGTATATTAAAAGAATTAAACCAAATAATAAAACAATTGGTAATATTAAATTAGAATATGAATCATATAAGCCATATGAAGCATTTATCTATGATTCAACTAAGATAATTGATGATAAGCAAATCTTATCAATTGGTTATTTTAGTGAAGAATTTAAATATTTAACGATTAAAGAAGATAATAATATTTGGATGCTCCTTACTCCTAATGAAATCAATACAATGGCTAAACCTATAGCAAACGCTAGAGGTAAAGTGTTAAGTTTTGGATTAGGTTTAGGTTATTTTCAATACATGGCATCTTTAAAAGATGATGTAAAAGAAATAATAATTGTAGAAAAGAATAAAGATATTATTAAAATATTTAAAGAATTAATCTTAAATGAATTTGAATATCAAAATAAAATCACAATTATTGAAGATGATCTCTATCATTTTATTGATAATAATGATTTAAATAAATATGATGATATCTTTATTGATATATGGCGTGATGTATCAATGGGCAATATCCATTATCAAAAAATAAGATCAAAACTCAACAATATTAAATGCCATATTGATTATTGGATTGAAGATAATATCTTAATTTATTTATTAAATGAATATTATTTTCGCCATGGATTTAGTGAATCCATAAGCCTAGAAACCTTAAAAAATAAAAAATTAGCACTTAAACCTTGACAGTGCTAAATATTTGTGGTATAATTAAATATAAAAAGAAAGGTGGATTTTATGATTAAAGTAGATGTAATATCAGGCTTTTTAGGAGCTGGTAAGACAACTGTTATTAAAAAATTATTTGAAACAGGATTTAAAGATGAAAAAGTAGTATTAATTGAAAATGAATTTGGTGAAATTGGTATTGATGGTTCATTTTTAAAAAATGCTGGTTTTGAAATTAAAGAAATTAATGCTGGATGTATCTGCTGCAGCCTTGTTGGTGATTTTGCGGCATCAATGAAAGAAGTAATTGAAAAATTCAATCCAACAAGAATTATTGTTGAACCTAGTGGTGTTGGTAAATTAAGTGATATTATCAATGCTATTACAACTGTAGATGCTGAATTAAAATTAAATATTCTTGCAACTGTAGTTGATGGTTCTAAAGCAAAACTTTATTTAAAGAATTTTGGTGAATTCTTTATTAATCAAGTTGATAGTGCTGATTCAATTATTATTAGTAAGACTGATAAGATTGATGAAGAAAAACTTGAAGAAGTAGTTGAAATGATAAAAGAAAAGAATCCATCCGCTAATATTATCACTACTTCCATTTCCGAATTAAGTAGTAATAAATTATTATCAATTCTAGAAGAAAAAGTATCTTTAAAAGATGAATTAATTAAAAAAGCTCAAGAAGAATTAGAACATGATCACCATCATCACCACCATCATGACGATGATGATGAAGAATGTTGTTGTCATCACCATGATGAAGATGAAGACGATGATGAATGTTGTCACCATCATCATGATGAAGATGATGACGAAGATGCTGATAAATGTTGTCACCATCATCATGAAGATGAAGAGCATGAACATGAACATCATCACCACGAAGATGAAGAAGAACATGAACATGAACACCATCATCACCATCATCATGGACATGATGCTGATGAAATCTTTACATCTTGGGGAATGGAAACTTCTAGATCAATCTCTAAAGCAGAATTGGAACATTTCTTAAATGCACTTGCGGAAGATGAATCTTTAGGTATTATTGTTAGATGTAAAGGTATCTTAAAAGCAAGTGATAATGAATCTTGGTATTATTTTGATTTTGTATCAGGAGATTATGAAATTAGATTAGGTGAACCTGATTATACAGGACGAATTTGTGTAATCGGTCATGAAATGAAAGAGGATAAAATAAGCGAATTATTTAGAAAGAGAGGTTAGGCCTATGGATTATCCAGTATTTGTTATTAATGGATTCTTAGATTCTGGAAAGAGTACATTTATAATTGATACATTAACTAATGATGGATTTTACAAACAAGGTGATACACTCCTTCTCGTATGTGAAGAAGGTGAAGTTGAATATGATGTTGAAGAATTAAAGAAATATCGTGTTCATACTGAATTCTTTAGTGACCAATCAGAATTTACAATTGAAAAATTATTTAATTTAACAGAAACTTATCATCCAGATCGAATTGTTATTGAAAATAATTCAATGTGGGATATTAATGATATTAAATATCCTTCAACTTTTAGAATTGGTCAGATAGTTTCCTTTATTGATTTTTCAACTTTCCCAATTTATTACAATAATATGCGTCAGAAATTCGTAGATAATTTAAGATTCTCGGATTTAATTGTTATTAATCGTTGTGATGATGTTGATGCGTTAAATAAATATCAAACATCGCTTAAAATGATTAATAATAATGCTCAATGGATTGCTATGAATTCTGAAAAGAAGGCACAAGAAGCATTTGAAGCTCCACTTCCATATGATATTGATGCACCTATTATTGAAGTAAATGATGAAGATTTTGGTAGATTCTATATTGATACCTTTGATCATCGTGAAAGATATGAAGGAAAAATGGTTAATTTTAAAGGTATTGTTATTCAAAGTCGTAAATTGCCAAAGAATACATTTATTGTTGGCCGTTATGCGATGACATGCTGTGCTAAAGATATTCAATTATATGGTCATCTATGTAAGAACTTACCTAACACTAAACTTAAGAATAAATCATGGATTGATTTGACTGCTAAAATTACTTATGAATATTCAGAAGAATATGATGAAGATGAAGTTGTACTTGAACCAACTAAGATTGATGTAATACCAGAAATCAAAGATGCGGTTCTTGATTTAACTTAGGAGGATGAAGATGTTTAAGAAATTACGTTTAACATTTTTATTGATTGTTTCTTTTATCGCAATATTCGTGCTTTCAAGCTGTAGTATTTGGGATAAAACCCATCTAGATCCAGCTGGATTTGATGATTATACAGATCAATTCTTTGCGTCGGTCATTGGTAAAGATGAGCTTACATGTAATTATTATTTTGCTCATCGTGAAGATTATGGATTTGAACATTTTGAACCTAATCTTTCAACTCCAGGGCTATCAAGTCCATTGAATGTCCTTGTTACTAATTTAGTATTAGGTCGTGTTGATGGATATGATTATAATGAATTAACATCTACTCAGCAAATGACTTATAATGTAATTAAACATACGTTAAATTATATTAATTCTGTATCAACAGAAATGGGTTATTTATCAAATAATTATCTAGGATCTTATTTAGGATATCAAGCTCAATTACCAATATTACTTGTTGAATATCATTTTAGAGATCAAATTGATGTCGAAAATTACTTAAAATATCTTGCGTTAGTACCAGATACTTTTAAATCATATTATGATTTTGAAGTTAAGAAGACTGAAGCTGGATATGGAATGCCTGATTTTGTTATTGATAAGGTATTAAGTCAATGTGAAACCTTTGTCAATAGTATTGATGATGATTCTAATTTTATGTTTAGTGTAGTTAATGATAAGATTGATGATTGTACTTTCTTATCTCCTTCTGATAAAGAACATTATAAAGAACAAAATGTAGCTTTAATTAAGAATGATTTAAGAGAAGGATATGAATATATTAAAGATAATTTAGGTAATCTTAAAGGTCGTGCTACTAATAATGGTGGCTTAGCTGGCTTTGTAAAAGAAGATGGAACAATGATAGGCCGTGATTTTTATGAAGCAAAATTCAAATATATCGTTGGCTATGATATGAATTGTAGTAGCGCTATTGAATATATTGATAGTAAAATTGCAACCTATATTAATGAAGCCCATCGTTTAAAAGCTATCATCAATGAAAATCCTAATTATCAAGAACAATTAGATAAAATTAATAATGATGAATTAGTATTATGTAATTTAAATCCTCTTGATACTTTATTAGCTTTTGAAGAAGCAATTCAAGCTGATTTCCCTGCTCTTGGTTATACTCCAGAGATTGAAGTTAAATATGTAGATGATTCAATGAAGAATAATTTCTCTCCAGCTGCATATATGACTTCACCAATTGATGAAATTGGTAAAGAGAGTATTTATCTAAATCCAGCTGAGATCTATTTGTTAGATGGCGATGGCAATCCAACTGAAACTTTAGATTATAATTATTTATATAATACTTTAGCTCATGAAGGTTTACCAGGACATCTATATCAAACTGCTTATTTTAAAGCTCAAGATGTTCATCCATTAAGAAAACTTTTAAGAAATAGTGGATTTACTGAAGGATGGGCTACTTATGCTCAAAATTATGTCTTTAAATATTTAAAGAACGATAATGTATTTGGTAATCAATTCTATGATGTAGTAATTGATTATTTAGAAACAATGGAAAAAGTCAAGGCTGCTTGCTATTCAAGACTTGATTTAGGTATCCATTATGATGGATGGAGTATTGAAGAAGCTTATAATTTTATGAGTAGATATTTTACACTTTCATCTATCGAAAGCTTTACAAAAGCTTACCAACAATTAGTAGAAATTCCTACTAATTATCAACAATATTTCTTCACTTATTTAAAATTATGTGATTTATATGATAATGTATCGATGACTTTAGGTGAAGATTTTAATCCAGTGGAATATCACAAAACAATTCTTGATTGTGGATGTGCTCCACTTATGTATATCGAAGATGTTGTATATAATAAATACAATATCAACGAATAATATAAATAATAATTAAAATTAATAAAGGAAAGGTATATTATTATGACAAATGTCGAAAAATTAAGTGAAAATCGCGTTAAATTAACAATTAATGTTACAAGCGAGGTTTTTGATAAAGCTTTAGATATGGCTTTAGAAGAACAAATAAAGAAAGTAAAGGTTGATGGCTTTAGACCTGGTAAGATGCCTAAATCAATGTTCATTAGCCGTTTTGGTTGGGAATCATTATATGAAGATGGTATCAATAATGCTTTACAATTAACATATTATGATGCATTACAAGAAGCAGATGTATATCCTACTTCTAACCCTAAAATTGATTTAGTCGATTTTAGTCAAGTAAAGAAAGGTCAAGGATTTGATTATACAGCTGAAGTTGATGTATGGCCAGAAGTTCATTTAGGTGAATATAAAGGCTTAAAAGTTAAGAAGGAATCAACTAGAGTTCTTAAGAAAGATGTTGATGAAGAAATTGAAAAAGTTCTAAAGAATAAGACTGATAATGTAATTAAAGAAGATGCAGCTGCCTTAGGTGATACTGTAGTTCTTGATTTTGAAGGATTTATTGATGGTGTTCCTTTTGAAGGTGGAAAAGGAGAAAATCATCCATTAGAACTTGGATCAAATTCATTCATTCCTGGTTTTGAAGATCAATTAGTTGGTGTTAAAGCTGGAGATGAAAAAGATGTTAATGTAACATTCCCTAAGAATTATAATGAAGCATTAGCTGGTAAAGATGCAACTTTCAAATGTAAGATTCATGAAGTAAAGATAAAAGTAGTTCCTACTTTAACTAATGAATTCGTTGAAGAATTAGAAATTGAAGGTGTTAAGACTGTTGAAGAATATGAAGAACACCTAAAGAAAGAAATTAAAGAAAGAAAAGCAAAAGAAGCTGAAAGAAAATTTGAAGATGATTGTATGAATCAAGTATTCGATGCATCATATGCTGAATTCCCTGAAAGCTTAATTAGTCAAGCTGTTGAAAAGAATGTAAAAGGCATTGAAGATCAAGCAAATCAATATAAGATGCCAATTGATACTCTTCTTGGCTATTATGGCTTTTCAAATCTAGATGATTTTAAGAAGAAGAGTGAAGAAAATACTCGTAAACAATATTTACAAGAATTAGTTTTGGATAAGATAATCAAGAATGAAAATATTGAAGCATCAAAAGAAGAAATCGAAGCTAAATATTTAGAAATGGCTAAGGATCAAGACAAGGTTGATGCAATGAAGAAACAATATCCAGAACATCAAATTGCATATCAAATTAAAGTAGAAAAAGCTGTTAAATTGGTATGTGATAATGTTGCAAAATAATTAAATCTTTAAAAATTAATAAATTTTTAAGAAAGGAGTTCATATGAAATTTGATTTAACTGCTAGTACTTGTGTAGTTTTGCCAGTAGTTACGGTAACTAATAATGTTGCGTTACCATCTTCTGAATTTAGAACAGAATTTAGTAAAGGTAGTGATATTAAAGCACTTAAAGCTGCTATTGATTATTCTAATTATATTGTATTAGCTTTCCCAGTTGTTAATTCGGTTAAATCTGATTCTTTAAATACAGTATATCGTCGTGGGGTTGTTGCGAAAATATTATTAAATTCTAATCCTAATCCCTTACTTTCAAGAGTAAAATTTGATGTAATTATGCGTTGCGATATCCTAGGATTTGAAGAAAATGAAGATTTTAAATTAGCTTCTGTAGAAACTATGCCTTCAGTAGTTGAAGATTTTAGTGAAGCTACTGCAACCTTAAATGTAATTAAGAAGACAGTCAATCAAAATAATCCATCTACACCAGAAGAACAAGTATTAATTCAAAAAATTAATCTCCTTTTAAATCGTGATATGGATATTAGTGAACTATCAGATATGATAGCTTTTGTTATCGCAACTAAGGGTGCTGATCGTTATAAATATTTATTTGAAGTAAATACTAATAAACGATTAATGGAACTATTAGTTGATTTAAAGAAGGTTCGTTTCTATACAGAACTAGAGCAAAAGATTGAAAATGATGTCCGTAAAAACATGAATGAAGCGCAAAAGGAATATTATTTGAGAGAAAAAATGCGTGCTATTCAAGAAGAACTTGGTGATAAAGCTAAGAAAGATAGCGATATCGAAGATTTGAGAAAACAAATTAAGGAAGCTCATCTTCCTTCTAATATGGAAGAAAAAGCTCTTTATGAATTAGAAAGATATCAAATGATTCCTGCTAATACTCCTGAATCTGGTATTATAAAGACTTATCTAGATTTTGTTCTTGATCTTCCTTGGAATAATTCTAGTGAAGATTGTGATGATATCAGTATTGCTAAAAAGATTCTTGATGAAGATCATTATGGACTTGAAAAAGTTAAAGATCGTATTCTAGAATATTTAGCAGTAAGAAGTATGACTAAAAAAACTCCTTCAACAATTCTTTGTTTAGTTGGTCCTCCAGGAACTGGTAAGACTAGTCTATCAAAGAGTGTTGCAAGAGCATTAAATAAAGAATTTGTTAAACAATCTTTAGGTGGTGTTCATGATGAAGCGGAAATTAGAGGTCATAGAAGAACTTATATTGGAGCTTTACCTGGTCGAATTCTTCAATCTTTAGCTAAAGCAAAAACTAATAATCCAGTTTTCTTATTAGATGAAATCGATAAGATGTCAAGTGATTATAAAGGTGATCCAACTTCTGCAATGCTAGAAGTATTAGACCCTGAACAAAATAAATATTTTTCTGATAATTATCTAGAAGAACCATTTGATTTATCTAAATGCTTCTTTATCGCAACAGCTAATTATCTTGAAGATATTCCTGCTCCTTTAAGGGATAGACTAGAAATAGTTGAGCTATCAAGCTATACTGAATTTGAAAAATTGGAGATTGGTAAACGTCATCTACTTGCAAAACAATTAAAATTAAATGGTTTAGATGAATCTAAATTTACTATTGATGATGACGCAATCCTAGAAATTATTCAAAAATATACCCGTGAAGCTGGAGTAAGACAATTAGAAAGATTACTTGCAAAGATAATTCGTAAAGGTGTTAAGAAAATCTTAATGGAAAAGCTTGATAATCTTCATATTACAAAAGATAATCTAGAAGAATATTTAGGTAAGGCTATCTTTACTGATTCATCAGTTATTGAAAAAGACTTAATTGGCGTAGTTAATGGTCTTGCGTATACATCATATGGTGGTGATACATTACAAATTGAAGTATCTCATTATAGTGGTGCTGGTAAAGTATTATTAACTGGTAAATTAGGTGATGTAATGAAGGAATCAGCTGAAACAGCTTTAAGTTATGTTAAAGCCAATGCTGAAACATATCATATTGATTTTGATTTATTTAAGAATCAAGATATTCATGTTCATGTACCAGAAGGAGCAACTCCAAAAGATGGTCCATCTGCTGGTGTAACGATGGTTACTGCTATTGTTTCAGCCTTTACTAATCGTCCAGCTAATCATGCGGTAGGTATGACAGGAGAAATTACTTTAAGAGGTCGAATTTTACCAATTGGTGGCTTGCGGGAAAAAGCAATTGCTGCTCATCGGTATGGATTAAAGAAGATTTTAGTACCAAAAGAAAATCTTCGTGATTTGGATGAAATTCCTGATTCAGTTAAAAATGAACTAGAGATTATTCCTATTGAAACTGCTGCAGAAGCAATTTCATATACTTTAATGTAAGATTATTTAATCAATATATTTGCAAATAACTCAAAAATATGCTATAATAACTTGCGTTATAAAATTAAGTATTTAATAATTTATTAGGAGGGTGCTTTTATGGCTGCACTACAATGGAGTGACTGGCTACTATTAGTCGTATCTGTCGCTTTAATATTGATAATTGTCTTACAGAATTCTAAAGATGATGTAAATAATGCTTTCTCAGGTGAAAAATCTGAATTATTTGCTAATCAAAAAGCTCGTGGCCCAGAAAAGGTAATTAATCGTATTACTTTTGGTTTATCAGTTGCTTTCTTTTTATTAGCAGTTTTAGTAGCATTACTTTCTAGATATTAAGATAATTAAAAGGGCTTAAAAGGATTTTTAAGCTCTCTTTTTTTTAAAAAGAAAGGAGGAAAGCGATGAATATAAAAGAAGAATTATTAAAAATCTTTAATGATGATAATTTTAATCAACCATTAACTATTGATGAATTAAATGATCAATTACATTTATCATCAAGTGAAGATTTTATTACATTATGTAAAGCAGTAAATGAATTAGAAGATGAATTTGTTATCACTCATAGTAAAAAGAATCGTTTTGCTCCACTATCTTTCTTTAATTTAGTTGTTGGAACCTATAAATCAAAAAATGGTGATTATGGATTTGTTGATGACTATTATGTATCTAGAAAAGATAATTTAAATGCTTTAAATAATGATTTAGTGCTTTTAAAGAAAGATTTAGATCAATTGGGTAGAACTAAAGGAATAATAACTAGAATTATTAAACGTAATACTACTAAATTTTATGGTCAAATTGTTAATTATCGAAAAAAATATTTCTTAAAATTATTTGATAAAAATAATTATTTAGATATTATTATCAATAATTATAATGATGAACTATATCAAATAGGTGATTATGTAGAAGCTAAAATTGTTCGTTATTTTGATAATAATCAAATTTTAGTTAATATTGTTAAGGTGATTAGTCATAAAAATGATATGATGGCACCATTAACGATGATTCTTTTATCTAATAAAATTAATATAGATTTTAGTGATGAAGCCTTAATTGAATTAAAAGATGTAGATAAAGAAATAGATAATGAATTTAAGAAAAGAAGATTTATTGATAGAAAGATTATTACCATTGATTCTCTTTCCGCAAAGGATTTAGATGACGCAATAAGTGTAGATGTTAATGATGATGGAACTTATAATTTAGGTGTCTATATTGCGGATGTTAGTTATTTTGTTAAAGAAAATTCTTTTCTTGATTTAGATGCATTAGACAGAGGAACATCAGTTTATTTACCAGATAGAGTTATTCCAATGCTACCTGAAAAATTATCAAATGATTTATGTAGTTTAAATGAAGATACTTATAAATTAGTAATGGCATGTGAAATGATTGTTGATAAAGAAGGTAATGTCATTAATAGTGATATATTTGAAGGCTATATTCGAACTCTACATCGAATGAATTATGATGATTGTAATGAAATATTAGCTGGAAATAGCGATTTAATCAATAAATATCAAGATATTTATGATTTATTGATTAATGCAAATAATCTAGCAAAGATTCTTAATCAGAAAAGAATCGACAATGGTAGTTTTGAATTCGAAGATAATGAAGTTGAATTTATTTTTGATGATTCTTATCATGTTATTGATATTAAGAAAAGAATTAGAGGAGAATCAGAAAGAATTATTGAAGAATTTATGCTTCAAGCAAACGTAACTGTTGCAGAAACAATGTATCATTTAGATGTACCATTTATTTATCGAATTCATGATTTACCTAATATTGATAAATTAAATAATACATTAATGATGTTAAGTAGTTTTAATATCAATGATAAACCAAAAAATGATAAAGATATTGCGCATTTCTTAAATAAAATCTTATTAGCTAATGATCCAAAAGAAGTAGGAATTAAAGAAGAAGAGAAAATTAAAAGAGAAATAATTAATAAATTTATTATTAGATCAATGGCTAAAGCTGTATATTCAAATAATAATATTGGTCATTTTGGCTTACAATTTAAAAATTATACTCATTTCACATCACCAATCAGAAGATATCCAGATTTATTAGTTCATCGTTTGATTAAAACTTTTCTTTTAAATGAAAAAGAGGTAGATGATCCTCTTTCTTATTATGAAGTAAAAGTAGTATATGCTAGTAATAAGAGTAGTGATGCGGAAAAAAGAGCAGAATTATGTGAAAGAGAAGCTGATGATTATAAAAAATGTGAATATATGGAACATTTTATTGGTCAAAGCTTTGAAGGAATTATTTCTTCAATTCTCCCTTTTGGTTTCTTTGTAATGTTAAGTAATAATTGTGAAGGCTTAGTGAGAATTGAAAGTGTAACTAGTGATTATTATGAATATGATCAAATTAAATGTCGCTTTACCGCAAGGCATATTAATAAATCATTTAATATTGGTGATAAAGTAAAAATAAAAGTTCAAGATGTCAATTTAACTTATCGAGAGATTGATTTTAAACTAATAGAAAGGAGAGAATAATTATGGAAGAAAAGATTATATGTCAAAATAAAAGAGCTTCTCATGATTATTTTATTATTGAGAAATACGAAGCTGGTATTGAACTATTAGGTACTGAAATCAAATCTATAAGAAATAATGGTGCTAGTTTTATTGATGCTTATTGTGAAATTAAGAATAGTGAAGTTTATGTAAAAGGATTACATATTAAAGAATATGCAATGGGTAATATCTTTAATCATGATCCTGATCGTAAAAAGAAATTACTACTTCATAAAAAAGAAATAGTTCGTCTAAATACGAAAAAAACTCAAGATGGTTATACCCTAATTCCAACTAAAATGTATTTTGTCGAAGGATTAGTTAAAATAGAAATAGCTATTTGTAAGGGTAAGAAATTATATGATAAGAGAGAAGCAATCAAAAAAGAAGATCAAATAAGGATGATTAAGAAGGAAGATTATGGAATTTAATTTAGCTTTAAATAAAGAAGAATCAGATTTAGGAAGTACTCATTTTTTAGGCTGTCCTGATGTACCAAGTACTTGGAATGATAATGCTATCTTTAATAATGATGAAATCTTTATTGGTCAAATCAATTTAAAAGATTTAAATCATGATTTAATTTTAAATCAAGGAATCTTATATTTCTTTCTTGCAACAGGATCTTACCCATTAAGAGGAATTGTACGTTATACTAAGGAATTAAATAATCTTGAAAGAATTGATTTTAATATTGATTCAAGTTATCAATTTGATTATGATCGAGAATATTCTTTAATTAATGGATCAAATGATGTAAAATTATTAATAGATAATCAAAATAAAAAAGATGATTTAGTTTTATTAGAATTAAATTTAAATATTTCTAAAGAGATTAATCATCTAGTTTATGTAATAAATATTAATGATTTAAAGAATAATCAATTTGATAAAGCTCATTTAAATATCTTATTAGAGGATTAAATTTATATTTAATTCTCAATATCTAGGTCCATAGCCAAGTGGTAAGGCAATTGGTTCTGACCCAATGATTCGGGGGTTCAAATCCCTCTGGACCTACCATATTGAAACAATAGAACTGATACAAAAAGTATTGGTTCTTTTTGCTTTAATTTGAAATTATTATTCATAACAGCATCATAAATGCTATACTAGTGCTGTATTTTTTAAATTATCGTCATATCCTAATGGACACTTTCTTAATAATAATAAAAAGTGTCCAGTATTAATGGTCAAAATTATTGATTTTTCCTTAAAGTATATGATATAAGACTTTCGAAAGTATAAAAAAAATAAAGTTTTGAAAGTAAAACGCTATGAAAAGAATAGAAAGAACATTTTATCTAAATAGACTTAAGGGATTAAAAGATACTCTTGATATTAAGATAATTACAGGAATAAGACGATCTGGTAAATCGGAATTGATGAAAGATTATATTAATTACATAAAAGAATCAGATAA
>ONHH01000009.1 GCA_900317575.1 uncultured Bacillota bacterium
ATTCTATACTAAAGATAGTGATTTTAAAGTTAATTATCGTCTTGATACACCAATGGAAATAGCTAAAGTTTTGAAAACAAAATGGGATTTAAACATTGATGGAGGAGTCCTTGTTACTAATCCAATCCCTGATGAATATTCGATGGATAAAGATTTTATCAATCAAAAAATTGATGAAGCGATTGAAAAGATGAATAAAGAAGGAATCATTGGTAAGGATCAAACACCATTCCTACTTAAAACAATTGTGGAATTAACTGGTGGTTCAAGTCTTGAATCAAATATTAAATTAGTATATAATAATTGCCATCTTGCAGCTTCTATCGCAAAAGCCTACGCTAGTTTATGAAAAAAGAACGTTTAGATAAATATCTTCATGATCTTGGATATGGTACTAGAAGTGAAATAAAAATCTTCATTAAAAAGAATAATATATATATCAATGATATCTTAATTAAGGATAGTGGTTATCTAATTGATCCATCAATCGATAAATTAATGATTAATGATCAAATTATTAATTATCAAAAATATATCTATTTAATGCTCAATAAACCAGCTGGATATATATCTACTACTGAAGATTTACCAAATTCAGTCATGAAATTATTAAAAGATTATAAGAAGTATCAAATCTTTCCCATCGGAAGACTTGATAAAGATACTACTGGTTTATTATTATTTACTAATGATGGAATGTTTAGTCATAATCTAATTCATCCTAAAAAACATATCGATAAAATCTACAATGTTATGGTCGATAAGAAATTAGATGAAAATAAGATTAAGGAAGTAATGAAAGGAATTAATCAACCTAATTTTAAAACTAAACCATGTATCATTAAGATAATTGATGATTATAATTATGAGTTTATTATTCATGAAGGTCAATATCATCAAATAAAAAGAATGGTTAATTATTTAGATAGTAATGTAATTAAATTACATCGTCTTGCGGTAGGAAATTTGTATCTTGATATTGATGAAGGTATGGTAAGAGAATTAAATGATTCAGAAATTTTAAAATTAAAAAAGGAATGATAGTGAAATACATTATCATTCCTTTTCAATTTGATATTGTTTATATAATTCTTTTAAATGTTTACTCAATATTACATTGACTTTAATACCTTCATTTAAATATTCAGTATTAATGATATTGGCTTTTTCTTTTAATTGATTATAGATTTGTCCTTCACTATATGGAATAAGGAGACTAATATTATAATCATCAAATAACATTTCTTCAATGGTTTTTAATAATTCATCAAAGCCTAATAAATTAGTATTATCTAACATGATTGATGGCGTAACATCCATATTAAATAAATTCTTATTTTTGATTAAATCAGTCTTATTATAGACATATAACATCTTAATATCTTTACAACCTAATTGATTTAAAACATCATTGGTTGTTTTAATATGAAGATCTTGATATGGACTACTAGAATCAATTACATGAATAATTAAGGATGCTTCTCTAATCTCTTCTAAAGTAGATTTAAATGCTTCAATCAAATGATGAGGTAGATTTGATACAAAACCGACCGTATCTGTAATTAAGAATTCATGATTATTTGCCAGTTTTATTCTTCTAGTCTGGGTTTCTAAGGTTGCAAACAACATATCTTTAACGAATACTTTCTTTTCTTCAGTATCGTTATTAGTATAAGCTAAGAGATTATTAATAGTTGTAGATTTACCACTATTAGTATATCCTACTACCGCAACACTTTTTACTTCATTCTTCGATCTTGCTTTACGAGATATATATCTACTCTTAGTAAGATTAGTTAATTCTTCCTCTAATTTATAGATTCTGTTTTCAATATAACGGCGGTCCATCTCTAGAGCGGTTTCACCACTACCACGTCTAGCACCTCCACCTCCGCCACCTCCGCCACCGGTACGGGAAAGGTTCTTATGATAACCAATTAAACGTGGCATCATATATTTAAGGGTTGCGATATCAACTTGTAGCTTTGCTTCTTTCGTCTTAGCTCTTTCATTAAAGATTCTTAAGATTAGCATTGTTCTATCAATTACTTCTACTTCTAATAAATCAGCTAAAGTCGATAAATTAGAAGGAGATAATTCATCATTAAAGATGACTAGATTAGCATCTTTTAATTCAACTATATCTTTTAATTCTCCTACCTTACCACTACCAATATAAGTAGAATTATCAATATGAATAAGATTTTGAGTTAATTTACCAACAACCTTAATATTACAGGCTTCAGCAAGAGCTTCTAATTCAATAAAGGAATAGTTAAATAATTCACTATTTTGATTCTTTTCGATAACCCCACAGATTATCGCTTTTGTTACTAAGTCTTCCATTTGCTCCTCCACGTTAATAATATTATATCATAGATTAATTAAAATAACTATTTTAAAGTTTCTTTTTGTATAATGTGGTATAATACAATAGTAAGTATGCAATTTTTTAGAAAGTAGAGATATTACATATGAGTCGTTCAATCAATTCCACATATAATATCCGCAGCATTAATTCACATTTAAATAATATTCTTGATAGTGAATACTATACTGAAATTGGTACAGTTCATATCAATGTTATTGATGAATTATTAGCTGGTAAAGAAAAAAAGATAACTGATATTATTGATGAAGACATCATGAATAATGGTATAGGTAAGATTATTGGTGATAAAGATGAATTAGAATATCAATTAAATTATCTATATTTAACTCATGCTCGTATTTCCAGCAATAAGATTGTCTTAACCTGTGGTACAATTAAATATTATGACCAATTAGGTACTGAAAAATTTGCACCTATCTTTTTAATTCCGATTGCGTACGACCCTCGAACTAATATAATCTATCTAAATGGAGTACCAGAGGTAAATCCTGTATTCATTAGATATGCAGAGAATAATCGTATCTATACTGAAAAGATTATTAATTATTTACTATCTTTAAGAGAAAGAAAGATTTCTACTATTGATGATATTGATTCAATTATGTTAGAATTATTAGATACTTATAATCTTAATATATCTACATCTAGTTATCTAACTAAGATGATTATTGAATATAGTGATTTAATTATTCCTAGTGATTATTTTGATCATCAAGCATCAATCAATGAAATCAATGATATTGAATTGTTGAAGCAATTCTTTAATAATTGTAAAACTGTTCTTCCAACTAATATGGAGCAAAAGCATATCATTCTTAATAGTCATTTAGGAAAGAACTTTGCGGTTGATGGAAAGATTGGTAGTGGTAAAACCTCAACTATTATTAATATAATTGCGGATGCTATTGAAAGAAATAAGCGGGTATTATATATCAATCGTGATATGTTAAACATGGCTGATGTTAGAACATTCTTCTATCAATATGGATTAGGAAGTTATATCTGTGAATTAAATAATTCTAATTTAATCATTAATAATAATGATCGAATACTTTTAAATAAGAAAGATGAATTTAATCCTCAATGTATTGAAAAATTAGCTAAAGATGAAGCTAATTATGATTTTAAATATCATGGTTATCCATATACCTATATCGTTGAAAAACTTGCTTGTATGAAAGAAAAAGGTGATGATGAATTAATTGAAATGTCAGATAACCTTGATCGTGAAGAAATTGAATTCATCTATAAGAGCCTAAAGATTATTGAAGAAGAATTTAAATATGTTGATCCATTTAAATCTAATCTATGGTCAACCCTTCTATCTAGTAAGAATGCGCCAAAGGTTGATGAAATAATTAAACGTACTGATGATTTTTATCAAAAGAATCAAGAATTAATATCTATATTAGATGATTTCTGCGATAAATTTGGTTTAAATACTATTGTCAATATTGTTGACTTTAATCATTTAACTGAACAATTATTAAGCTTTGAAAATGTTCGTCCATATGCTTGTTGGATTGAAGATGATTTCAAAGAAAAATCAAGTAATGCATTAAAGGTTCTTGCGCGTGAAATTGATTTAAATTACAATTCATTAGAATGGTATCATGCTAATCTAATTGATAATTATGAACCATCAAGTGCTGAAAAAGTCTTAAAAGTAATTACTCATGGTCATTATAAAATCGATGATAATGAAAGCCCTGATATTAAATATGTTGATTTATTATTAGCAGCCGGCAAGAATTTTGTTAATTTAGTCGATCGTATCGAAGACTTTATTCGTTCTAGTAGTGAAGAATATAAACAATTTGATAAATACTTTAATTTCACAGAACCTAATAAAGAACAATTTATCTTCATGGAGAAATTGTTAAATCTATTAGAAAAATATTCTGTCAACGAAAAATGGTTAAATCTTTACGCAACTTCTCCAACAACAATGGTCAATAAGCATAAAGAATTATTGATGAAATTAAATGAAGCTGATGAATTAGTTCTTTCAATTAAAAATTATTTTGATATTGAAAGCTATGATATTGATGAATTAAATAATAGTATTAATTCTCATAAATTCGCTTCAAGAATTAAACCAAAGATTGACCGTAAAGCTTTAAGAAAGAATCATAAAGATTTAAAAGAATTAATCAATTTAATTATTCGTTATAATAAATTATCTAAAGAGATTAAAGCATTAATGCCTGAAGAATTAAAGCTTCACCATTTAAATGAACCAGTACTTAAGAATTTCTTAGGCTTCTTAGATTTTATTTCAAATATTTCTAGTTACGAAACGCTTGCTTTCACGAATTTTATTCTAAATTATAAAGAAGATAATCGTATTAAGAAATTAATGAATAGTCTAAGTCATATAAGAACTCTTACTAAAGATGAAGAAAAGATTCGCGTACAATTAGGTATATATAATATCACCTATACTGGTGAACATCTAATGGAAAGAGTTAAGAATCTTAAGAGTCAAGTTCCATATCTTGAAAGAGTAATTGCATCTTGTGATAAATTAAATTCATATTATAGTCATAAAGATCTAATTAATTGTTTTGATATTAAAGTCTTAATTGAAGTAGATAAAGCTTATCTTGAAAACTTAAAAGAATTTAATGAAAATAAAGATAATTATCTAAAATTATTTGGTGATAATTTTAAAGAATTTGAGACCAATACTGTAACTTTAGGACAAACTATTGATCATTTCTTATTATTCTTAAAGCGATTAAATGGTAAAGTAGATATCTTAAAATTAATTGATTTAAAAACTGATACTTTTAAAGAATTAATCAGTCATAATCAAGAATTTATTCGTTTCTATGATGAATGGTATAATGCTTTAAGAGCATTCTCTACATGCTTTTATTCAGGTAAGATGTCTATTCAATCCCATAGTTTCAAAGAAGTTGATAGTAAATTATATGAATATGTCATTAAATCTAATCAAGTAGAACATGTATCAAATATTGAACATATCTTAGATAGCTTCTATACCTATAAATTAAATAAATTAGCGGAAAATATTCAATCTGGTGAATATAGTGAAAATATAGCTGAGCACTATTTATATTCAACTCTATATGCATTCTATAATAAATTAACCGCTGATAATTTTGAAGGGATTAAAGCAGAAATCTTTATTAAAGATGTTGAAGAATTTATTCAAAATGAAGAAAATTATTGTGTAAATAATTTAATCACTTTAAAGGATCGTTTAAAATATACTGAAACATCAAAAGAAGTAAAGAAGAAATATTTAAATTTCAATGTTCTTGATTATGAAGAGATTATGAAAAAAGCTCCTAATTATCAAAAATTATTTATTATGGATGCTGATACTTTAAATAATATCAATGATCTTTCTTATTTTGATTTAGTTGTTTTAGATGATGCTCATCTCGATACTGCTAATAAATATACAGGTTTATTTAATAATCAATCACCAATTAAACAATTAATTATTTTTGGTGATAAGATGTTCCAAACATCAGTTACTAATACCTTTATGCAACGTATTGATAAAGAATACATGCTAAAATTAAGAAAGAGATATTTAAATTTAAATTTAGAAGGTATGAATATTTGGGATAAGGATAATCAGTTTATTCTTGATCCTAATTCAAAGATTCAAGTTGAAAAATATCAAAGCATTGATGAAATGTATAATAGTGCGGTTCTTAATTTTGAAGCATCTAATCATACAATCAATATCTTAGTCTTAAATGAAATAATGAAAAAGGAATGTTACATCAAGATTGTTAATACTTTAAGATTAAGCTATAATTTAGATCAAACGATTACTTTCTTAAATACTAAGATTAATATTCTTACAATGGGTGAAGAAGCATCATGTCGTTGTGATGATATCTATTTATGGTATCCAGATTTTATGAATTTAAGTAAAGAATTAAAACAATTATTTGTTCGAAATTATATTGTTGCGGAAGGAAATATTCACATTGGTATTAAGAATTCTAAATCTGTTAAGAATAATGAATTGATTAATCAAGATATTAGCGAATATATTAACGCTTATCTTCCACTTAATCCATATATTGAAGGAAGTATTATTACATATATGATTAAATCATTATTAGTAGCAGGAGTCACTCCTCTTCCTGGTCCTGGATTAATTGATATCGTTCTTCAAAATGAAAATGAGAAGATTGGTATTATTGTGCTTGGTAAGAGAAAAGATAAACGTTATTCAATGATTGATGATTTAATCTTCTATACTAAAGCATATATTGACCGTGGATGGAAGATTTATACATATTCAACTGAAAGATTATATAATGATTATAATAATGTAATCATTGAAATTGTTAATAATTACCGAAGAGTAGATATATAAAATGAACAAGAATGATAATAAAAATATAATTAAAGAAATTGTCCACATGTTTAATGATAAATCTATTCATACTGCTTATCTTAAAAGAACCATTAAATCTTATATTAAAGATGGTTTTGATATCAATACTAAGTATTTAAAAGGAAATACCCTTGCTCATTATGCAGTAAAATATAATGTAACAGGAATCTTTAGTTTCTTATATAATTTGGGATTAAACTTAAATATCTGTAATGATAATTTTGATGCACCTATCCATCAAGCAGTTAAAGAAGATAAATATATGATGGTAAAAGAATTAGTATTAGCTGGTGCTGATATTAATCAAGGATCAGAATTTGAAGAAACTGCTTTGCATCTAGCAGTATCAGAAGGTAATTTAAAAATTATTGAATTATTATTAGAACTAGGCATTGATAAATCATTAGTTGATGAAAGAAATCTATCAGCTCTTGATTATGCGTTAGACGAAAAGAATGATCAAGTCATTCAATTATTAAAGAAATAGGAAGGATTAGATTATGGAATCAATCATAAATTATTTTAATGAAAATCTAGTTGGTTTTTGTATTGATGCAGCTTTAATATTAATAATCTCGGTTGCGTCATTCATTATCTTATTAAAGAAAATAAAAAAACCAACAGTCATATTATATCCCATCTTCTATTTGATTGCGGTAGCACTATTTATTATCTTTGATGTTAAATATATCGCATATACAACAATTATGGGTGGAATCTTAATCGCATCTGCTGAATTATATTCTGCTAATAGTGAATTTCGTCTTCATCAAAGAGTAACTAGTAATGATAAGAAACAAAGTCCTAAATACATTACTAATGAAGATGAAAAGAATCGTTTGATTGCGGTATTAAGTGAAACTGCTCAATATTTCTCCGAAAGAAAGATTGGCGCAATCATCACAATCGAAAGAGAACAAAGCTTAAATGCTTATATTGAAAAAGCTGTTAAGCTTGATGCGGTAGTAACAACTGAATTATTAAAGACTATCTTCTTCCCTAATACAGCATTACATGATGGAGCTGTTATTATTAGAGGTAATCGTATTGTCTGTGCTACTGCCTTCTATACACCATCAGATAAAGCTGATATTCCTAATGAATTAGGATCTCGTCACCGTGCTGCTATTGGTATTAGTGAAGATAGTGATGCATTCACCTTAGTAGTATCTGAAGAAACTGGACAAATCTCGACTACTATTGGGGGAACTATAACTCGTAAATTAACAAAAGAAGCTTTGGAATTATCGTTATCACAACATCTAGTAGTAAAATAGGAGGAGCTAATGAATCAATTATATAATGGCTTATTCATAGCTGGATTTATAAATATTACATCCTTTCTTGCGTATGCAGGAATTGGCTTTAGTATCTTTTTAATTCTAGTTATTCATATCTTCTTAAATAGAAGAATTAGAATTATGGATATCATTACAATGGTAGTTATCTTTGCGTTTGGCTTACTTGCTTTCGCAAAGCAAATGGCTGAAAGCAAAATCTTAAGATATTTAATGATCATTGTCTTATTCTTATATCTTGTATTCTATATTCTATATTTTATCTATGATCAATTATCTGTTTATATTAGAAGAAAAGAAGTCCATGAACAAATTAAGAATGATAGCTATGATATCTATTTATCATTAGATGAATTTGGTAATATTTTAGAATATAGTAATTCCCTTCAAGAGATTACAAGACTTACTAAAAATGAATTAATTGGAAAAAAAGGCTGGAAAATTTTGTTTGATAATTTAAATATTGAAACTATTAATGGTAATCAATTTATTTCCAGCAATGCAGCATTCTTCTTAAATCATTTAGACGAAGAAACATCTAAACTTAAATTCTATGAATTTAATTTAGACGCAAAGATCTATAATGAAAAAGAATCAACTCATTATTTAGGATTAGTTCAAACTCATTATTTAAAAAATAAGAAAATTGGTTCAGCTATTTATCTATATAAAGACCGTGAACAAGCAGTTAATTATATTAAAAATAGTTTAGATAATGTTATTAATCTTTATTACAAACATAAAGAAGTCTTAAATATCTTAATGAGTTTATCTGAAGGAGTAGTATTATATTTTGATTATCAAGAAAAATTATATTATGCTACTCAAGCATTTATGAATTTTGTTGGACTTGAAAAGAATGCTTATACCTTCCAAGAATTATATTCAATGATATCTGAAGATGATAAAGAATTATATAATGAACAAAGTAAAACTATTAATAGTGTCAATCTAACAAGAATTAAATATCGTTTAGTGGTTAAAGGTATTGAATATAATGCGGTTGAAGATTCATTATATCTATCTAAAGATTCTAATGAATTAGTATCGATTATTCATATTACATCAAGAGCTGATGAAATCAGTAATGATGGTGTCTTATCTACAAAAGAAGCAGTAGAATTAATGAATGAATTATCACGTTCATCAATATCTAAAACTGTTGATAAATATGATGAAATCTTACAAGAGGCATTAAAAGAAGAAAAAGGGGAATAAGATGACCTATTCATTAATCCTAGTAATGGCTGGTAAAGGAGAAAGATTTAATAATAATAAAAATAAAGTCTTACTTGAAATTAATCAAATACCAGTTTATTGTTATAGTCTAGATACCTTTTATTCATTAAATTTTAAAGAATATATTCTAGTAGTAAATAAAGCTGATTATGAAGAAGTAAAAGCTTATATTGATAATGCTAATTATCAGAATATTAAAATTGTTATTGGTGGAGCTACACGTAATGATAGCGTCAAAAATGGTATCAAAGCTCTTGATAAAAATACTGATTATATCTTTATCCATGATGCCGCAAGGCCAGCAGTAAATAAAGAAGATATTAAAGCTTTGATTGCGTCAACTAATAATAGTTTGATTGGAAGCTTAATTAAACCAGTAAACGATACTATTAGAAATATTGATTCACTTGAAACTTTAGACCGAACTAAATTAGCATTAATGTCAACTCCTCAATTCTTTCATTCATCATTACTTAAAGATATTTTGAATAATGAAAAACTAGTTACTGATGAAATTATGATCTTTGAAGATAGAATTAAAGATATTTCTTTAATTAAAGAAACATATCCTAATCCTAAATTAACATATCCATCTGATCTTGATTATATTAATTATTTAATCAATGAAAAAGAAGAATATTTAATTGGTCATAGTCTTGATTATCATCTATTTGGCCCTAATGGATCATTAATACTTGGAGGAATCACTTTTAATGATTATCCAAAATTAACCGGTCATAGTGATGCCGATGTAATCTATCATGCGGTTGCAGAAAGTATTTTAGGAGCCCTAAATTTAGGAGATTTAGGAACTTTCTATCCGGATACTGATGAAACTATTAAAGGTATAAAGAGTGAATATATCCTAAAAGATGTTGTTAGAATGATGGAAGAAAGAAATTATCAAGTAAATAATCTTGATATTATGGTTTATTTAGAAAAGCCTAAATTAAAAGATTATAAGAAACAAATGGCTCTAAATATTGCATCTATCTGTCATAATCATCATGTATCTATTAAAGCTGCTACTTTAAATAAATTAGATTTATTAGTAAATAATAAAGGTATTGGTGCCGAAGCAACAATTCTTTTAAAGAAAAATAAATAAGGATATCTATTTTTAATAGATATCTTTTTTTCAAATTTATGATAAATTATAATAAAATGGTGTATAATATATATAAGTAATGTATTAATATTGGAGATTAAAATGACAAGAGAAGAAACAATCAAAGAAATAAAAAAAGTAATTAAAAAATTAAGACCATATCTTAATGGTGATGGTGGAGATTTAGATTTTATTGATTATCGTGATAATATCGTATATATTAAACTATTAGGTGCTTGTGTAGGCTGTTCAATCAGTGATCAAACAATCAAGAATAGTATTGAAGCAATGATGTTAGAAGAAGTACCTGGTGTTATTGGTGTTGAAGCAGTCGAAGATAGTGAGGAATAGATATGGAAGTTGGAGATATCGTTATCGCAAAAATCACTAGTATCGTAGGCTATGGGGCTTTTGTTACTGTTGATGATTATGCAGGATTAATTCATATATCAGAATTCTCTGATCATTTCGTTAGAAATATTGCGGACTTTGTTAAAGTAGGCGAAGAAATTAGAGCGCGAGTTCTCGATATTGATGAAGATAATAAACGTGTTAAATTGAGTTATAAATCCTTACATAAAACTAGAGGTGTTAAATGTAAGGTGCCAGAATATAAAATAGGCTTTAAAACTCTAGAAAATAGTTTAGATACTTTTATTGAAGAATATAAGGAAGAAAAAGAATGAGAAAAAAATTAGCTATTATTCTAATTATCATCTATATGATATTACCCTTATTTAGCTTAATTTATACAGTTCATTTAGGAGATAAAAAAGTGCTTGCATCTTATGCAAAGTTAACGGATTTAGATCATATTGTTAAAGAAGTAGATGGAAAATTTGTTGAAAAATTACTCGATAATAATTCAACATATGTTCTAATGATGGGATTTGAAAGATGTCCTTGGTGTCAAGCCTTAATGCCTTATTATAATGAAATTGGAAAAAAGAATAATTTTAAGGAAATCTATTATTTAGATATCTTAGAAATGCGAACTAATGTTGATAGTATTAACCGTCCAGTCTATGATCGGTTATATCAAATCTTAGTCGATGCGGGAAGCAGTGCTTCAAGAATTGGAGCACCAACAATCTTTTTTGTAAAAGATGGCATTCTTCAAGCATATCATGTTGGAACAGTCGATAGTCATGATCGAATTGATGGTATTCTTCCACCAATGACGAGTGAACAGATCAATGAATTAAAAAATGTTTTAGATATGGAATTTAAGAAGGTTGCATCAAAATAAAAAAATGGTGTTAACCTTTTTTTAGGTGATAGTTATGAAACTAATAATTAATACAGAACAGGAAATGATTAAATTAGGTAAGGTCTTATCTAAATTCTATTATCCTAATCTAGTAATCTGTTTATCTGGTACCCTAGGGGCTGGAAAAACTACTTTTACTAAAGGAATCGGAGAAGCTTTAGAAATTAAAAGAATTATAAATTCTCCAACCTTTACTATTATGAAAATCTATGATGAAACCAATCATCTAAATGGAATAAATGCTTTATATCATTTAGATGTATATCGTCTTACTGACGCATCAAGTGATTTTGATTTAGAAGAATATTTTAATTTAGATGGTCTTGCGGTAATCGAATGGGCGGATATCATTGATAAAATCTTACCAGAATCTTGTTGGAAGATGATTATTGATATTGATCCAGTTACTTCAAAAAGAATCATTGATTTAAAATTATTAGATAATACTAATGAATATGATGTAAGAAAGGAATTAATAGATAATGGCTATGAAATTATTTCTTGATTCATCAACGGCTTATTTAATTTTAGGTTTAGTTGATGATAATAATAAAATCATCTCTTTTTCTCGTGAAGGAAAAAATGATCATTCAGAAACCTTAATTGATTATTTAAAGAGCTTTCTTACAGATAATAATTATCAAATTAATGATATAACTGATATTTTTATTGGTAGAGGTCCAGGATCTTATACTGGTCTTAGAATAAGTGGAGTAGTAGGTAAAGTATTAGCTTATTTAAAGAATATAAATTTATATTCATTCTCATCCCTTGATTTTATTGGCTGTTCATTTAAAGGCCATATCATCCCTTTGACTGACGCCAAGCGTGATCATTCATATTATAAAGTGATTGATTATTTTGATGAATATCAGATCATTCATGATGAGAGCTTTGAAGAAAATAAGATAATTAAAGATCAATATCCTGATTATGATATATATAATATTGATGATATTATTAATAATAATTTAATCAATAAGAGTATTGAAATGATATTAAAAGAAAAACTCTATCGAGAAGAGAGTAATTTAGATTATAATCCTAATTATATTCGTAGTGGTATTTAAAAGTGATAGAAATTAATAAATTAACAATTGATGATGTTGAAAGAGTAGTAGAACTAGAAACTAGTTATTTAGGTGAAACATTAGGCAAAGATATGCTCATTGAAGAAATTAACCGAGGAGTAGCTTGCTTCTTAAAAGCAACCGATAATGATTTTATCATTGGTTATATCGGTGGTTATTTTATCATGGATGAAGGAGAAATCTTAAATTTCGTTGTTGATGAAGCTTACCGAAGAAGAGGTATTGGTACTAAATTAATTAATGCCTTAATAAATAATTATCCTCAAACTAAATCAATTGTTTTAGAAGTAAGAAAATCTAATATTATTGCGCAAAAATTCTATAATCATTTAGGCTTTCATCAAATCTCTACAAGAATAAATTATTATAAGAATGGTGAAGATGCGTTAGTTTTAAGAAAGGAAATAAATCATGATAATACTTGCGGTAGAAACTAGTTGCGATGAAACAGCTATGGCTATTGTTGAAGATGGTAAAAAAGTATTAGCTAATGAAGTCTATACTCAAATTAGTATCCATACTCAATTTGGTGGCGTAGTTCCAGAAGTTGCTAGTCGTGAACATATAAAGAAAGTAACCTATGTTTTAGATAATCTTTTAAAGCAAACTGATCTTACAATTGATGATGTTGATTATATCGCCGTAACAAGTACTCCTGGCTTAATTGGTTCATTAATGGTTGGTATTAATACCGCAAAAACAATAGCTCTTGTATATAATAAACCATTAGTCTATGTTAATCATATCTATGGTCATATCTATGCTAATTATCTAGAAAATGATTTTCATTTCCCACTTCTTGCATTAGTCGTATCTGGTGGTCATACTGAACTTGTTTTAATGAAGGATCATTTTGAATTTGAAATATTAGGGGAAACAATGGATGATGCGGTTGGTGAAAGCTATGATAAAATCGCAAGAGTAGTAGAAGTAGGTTATCCTGGTGGACCAATCATCGATAAAATGGCTAAAGAAGGTCGTTCTACATATGATCTACCTCGTCCTAATCCTGGAGGCTATAATTTCAGTTTTTCCGGTTTAAAGAGCGCTGTTATTAATTTATATAATAAAACTAAACAACATGGAGAAGAATTAAGATATAATGATCTTGCAGCGTCCTTCCAACAAGCTGTTATTGAATGTTTAGTAAATAAAACAATTAAAGCAGCTATGGAATATCATGTTAAACAAGTAATTATTGCGGGGGGAGTAGCAGCTAATAAAGGATTAAGAGAAGAACTAGGAAAGAGAGTTAATGAATTAGGTATTGAATTCAGTATTCCTGCTTTTAAATATTGTACAGATAATGCCGCAATGATTGCAGCAGCTGCCTATAATCAAATCTTAAAGGATAAAAGAAATGGAAATTGATAATAAAACTTTAGGACAAAATATAAAAGTATTAAGGGAAGAAAAAGAATTATCAACTGCTGAACTCTCATCATTAGTTGATATTGATGAAAAAGAACTAATTGATATTGAAAAAGGATTAGTTGATGTAAGTGAAGAATTATTAACAAAAATCTGTAGTCATATTAATATTGCGTATGATGAAATCATTAAAAGAGATATATATCAAGAACGATCTAATGCTTTAAAAGATATGAAAGGAAAGAGTAGAAGTAGTTATAATTGGTATTATGGAGATAATACAAGAAGATTATTTTTAATTCTTGGATTAATTATTATTCCTATTAGCTTAGTTATCAGCTATTTTATCTTTCAAAGGATTTATATTCTACCTTTAAATGAAATTAGTGATATTGAAGAAAGAGTATTATTTGAAGCAAGATTCTTTTCCTTTCTTGCGGTATCATTAATACCAACAATTATTACTAATATTATTTTTATGAGCTTTGAATTATTTAAATATCGTGGTATAAGATTTAATCTCTATTTCTTATTCTTCTATACTTTAATAATTATCTTAGTCATCTTATTAATTATTCCCTTTTATATCTATCTATTCTATCAATTATTGTTTAAAACTAAAGGCTATAAAAATAAAAAATAAGGAGAAATGAAAATGGAAAAAATGAAAATTGCTATTCTATATGATTTTGATAAAACTCTATCAACTCTTGATCAACAAGAATATACTTTTATTCCATCTCTGGATCTTACCGCAAAAGAATTCTGGAGTGAAGCTGATCGAATCAGTAAAGAATATTCGATGGACCGAATTCTGGCATATATGTTCTTAATGATTAGAGAAGCAAGAAAAAAAGGTATTGAAATCACTCGTCAAGCTTTTAATGATCTAGGCCGTGATGTAATCTTACTTCCAGGCGTTAAGAGTTGGTTTAGTCGTATCAATCATTATGCGTTAGATAAAGGGGTGGAGATAGAGCATTATATCATTTCCAGTGGTTTAAAAGAAATCATGGAAGGAACTGATATCGCCAAATATTTTAAACGAATTTATGGATGTTGCTTCCACTATAATACTAATGGTAATGCTGACTGGCCATGTCAAATAGTTAATTATACAACTAAAACACAATTCATCTTTAGAATATCTAAAGGTGCTTTAGATCTATATGATGATGCTGTTGTTAATAGCTATATGTCTCAAGATCAAAGAAGTGTACCATATAAGAATATGATTTATATTGGTGATGGATTAACTGACGTTCCATGTATGAAATTAGTTAAGGATCGTGGTGGTGAATCGGTTGCTCTATATGCTAACGATAAGACTAGAGTTCAACAATTATTAGATGAAAATCGAGTTAATTTCGCATGTAGAGCTGATTATCGTAAAGGATCAAGCTTAGAAACAACAATTATGAAAATCATTGATCGAATGGTTATAACTCATGAACTTGCACTACTCCAACAATCTCAAGAAAAAGAGGTAGTTGATAGTGACGAATAAAGAAAAATTAGTATCAATTCTCTCATTAATTCATCTAATATTATTAATGGCATGTTTATTAATGATGTTTCTATGTATCTTCTTAAATGTTGATACTTGGGTAGTATTTGTCTTCATCTTTATTGCCGTACTCATTATTGGCTTTATCATAATTAATATTCTTAAAATGACTACTTATAATTATGAATGTGAAGAATGTCACAATCTTAGAAGTATCAATTTCATTGAAACAATCTTTACACCTAAAGGAAAAGAAACAAGAGTTTTAAAATGTCCTCATTGTCAAAAACAAACAATCATGAAAAGAATTCCCAAATAGCTTTAGCTAATCAAAAATTAAAAAAAGCCTTAGAATTATCTAAGACTCTAGGTGATAAACAAAATATTGGGATTCAAGGAGAACATACTCTCCATCGAGTAATAAAATTTTATATTAAAGATGATCTATTATATCATGAAATACCAATAGGTAGAAGATATGCAGATGTTAAAATTGATAATGATATTTATGAAATTCAAACAAAGAACTTTAATTTATTAAAAGATAAATTAAAAGCCTTCCTAGTAGATTTTGATGTATATATCGTGCATCCATACGCTTATAAAACTCATTTCTATTTAACAAATGATTATGGAGAATTAATTAAAGAAAGAACTAGTCCTAAACATTTACATATCTTTAATGTAATGAGAGAATTATATCGTATTAAAGAATATCTAAAGAATGATAAATTACATTTTATCTTTATGGAAATGGAAATGGATGAATATCGTAATACTATTCCCATTAAAACATTTAGAGGAAAAGGATATGAAAGAAATAATCAAGTCCCACTGGAAATATTAAATATTTATGAAATAAATGATTATCATGATTGGAATAAGGTGCTAGATGAATATGAACTACCTGATGGATTCACTCTAAAAGAATTTAGAAAGATTGTTCATGTTGATGAAAGAAGTGCATCTATTACTCTTCATATCTTATGTTATCTAGGACTAATGGAAAGATTCTCTAAAAGAGGAAATAGTTACCTTTATCATAGAATATAAAAAGCCGTTTATGTTTCTTACAGAATAATAATTATTCAAATTATACATATAAATTAACATATCAACTAGATAGCCATGTTGATAAAGATATTAATGAGATAAGTATATTAAGATATAATAATGTTAGCGATTTTAACTATTATCAGATTCAATCATCAGGAATCAATTATAAAGATATATTAGTTGGATTTGTCGTATTACCTGAATATTGGTATTGCTTTACTGCTGGATATAGCAACAATATCAATGAAAATATAACAGTATATATTGAAGGATTAACACAATATAGTATTGAATATGTTACATCATTTGTTATTAATGATAATGATAAGAGTAATTATTTCGACTTTTCTGGTGGATTTGGTGGTATAATATATATGTATATTAATAAAAATGCAACAAATGAATTGTTCTATTTTGAGGCATATAAATTTTTAA
>ONHH01000133.1 GCA_900317575.1 uncultured Bacillota bacterium
ATTATAAGTCTAGTTATTGGCTATATTTTAGATTTGATTCTTGGAGATCCGAGATGGTTATATCATCCAGTTATCTTTATTGGAAAAGTTATTAAATATACAGAAATTGTCTTAAGAAAGATATTTCCTAAAAATAAAGTTGGTGAATTTATTGGTGGCTTATTTTTAACAATCTTTGTGATTTTAATAACAGTTGGATTAGCTTTTGGAATTTTATATTTAAGTTACTTAATTCATTTTTATGTTTATTTTGCGGTATCAACCTTCATGTGTTATCAGATTCTCGCAACAAAATGTTTAAAAGATGCCGCAATGGCTGTCTATAAAGATTTAGAAAAGAATGATTTAGATAGTGCTCGTTATAGTGTATCAATGATTGTTGGAAGAGATACTAAGGTTCTTGATTATGATGGAGTAGTTAAAGCTTGTATTGAAAGTGTTGCAGAAAGTAGTAATGATGGCGTAATAGCACCAATGTTTTATATGGCTATTGGGGGTCCAATCTTAGGATTCTTTTATAAAGCTATCAATACAATGGATTCAATGGTAGCTTATAAGAATGAAAAATATTTATATTTTGGTAAGGTTGCCGCAAGATTAGATGATTTCTTTAATCTAATTCCTTCAAGAATTAGTGGTTTATTGATTATTTTTTCTAGTATTTTTTTAAGATATAATGTTAAAGGTGCTCATCGTATCTTTTGGCGCGATCGATATAAACATGCCAGTCCTAATAGTGCTCAGACTGAGGCTGCAATGGCGGGAGCTTTGAGTATTAAACTTGCAGGCCCTGCATATTATGAAGGAATATTAGAAGATAAACCTTATTTAGGTGATGATATTAAACAAATAGATCATCATGATATTAAAAAGAGTATTAAGATCTTATATTTAATGTCTTTTATTTGTTTATTAATATTTACAATTATTAAATTAGTTATTTGGTGGTATATAAGATGATTATAAAAGGGATAACAGAACATGGTGGCGATATTTATAAGAATGATGTTGAATATGATTTTTCTACTAACATCAATCCTTTTGGTATGCCTAATAATATTAAAGAGGCAATAATTAATAATATCGATAACTTGTCCAAATATCCTGATCCTTATTGTCTTCAATTAAGAAATGCTATCAGTAAAAAAGAAAAGGTAGCATGTGATAATATTATTTGTGGTAATGGAGCTGCTGATCTTATTTATCAATACGTAAAAAGCTTTGAGAATAAGAAATGCTTGATTATTGAACCTACTTTTAGTGAATATGAAAAAGCCTTGACTGCAAATAATGCAGTAATCGATTATTATTATTTAAAAGAAGAAGATGATTTTTCTTTAAATAATAATTTCATTAATTATATTAAGCAACATCATTATGATTTAATTGTTATCTGTAATCCTAATAATCCTACTGGTTTATTAATTAATAAAGATATGATTAAAAAAATCTTAAAGATACTTAAAAATAATAATGGCTATTTATTTTTAGATGAATGTTTTAATGATTTAGTACTTAATGCTGATGAATATTCATTAGTTAATGAAATTAATAATTATCCTAATCTTTTCATTCTTAAGGCTTTTACTAAAAGCTATGGAATGGCTGGTGTTAGATTAGGATATGGTATATGTAGTAATAGTGAGTTATTACAAGAAATGAGTAAGAATACTCAAGATTGGAATGTTTCATATCTAGCTCAAATAGCCGGTATTGAAGCTTTGAATAATCAAGAATTTGTTTTAGAAACTGTAAATTATCTTGAAAAAGAAAAAAAATATTTAATTGAAGAATTAAAGAAATTAGAATTTAAATTATATAATTCTTCCGCAAATTATATCTTCTTTAAGGGACAGAAGAATTTAAAAGAAGAATTACTTAAAAAGAAGATTTTAATTAGATCTTGTAAAAATTATCCTGGTTTAAATGAGTATTATTACCGAATTGCGGTAAAAATGCATAAGGAAAATGAAATATTAATTGAAAGAATGAAGGAAGTAATCAATGGCTAAAGTATTAATGGTTCAAGGAACGATGTCAAATGTTGGTAAAAGTATATTAGTTACTGCTTTATGCCGAATTTTTACTGAAGATGGTTATAAAGTAGCACCTTTTAAATCACAAAATATGGCATTAAATTCCTTTATTACCGAAGATGGATATGAAATGGGAAGAGCTCAAGTTGCGCAAGCAGAAGCATGCTATAAGAAACCTAGTTATTTGATGAATCCAATTCTTCTAAAACCAACCTCTGATGTAGGCTCTCAAGTAATTGTCAATGGTAAAGCTATTGGTAATATGAGTGCAAAGGATTATTATAAAAGAAAAAGAGACTTTATTCCTTATATAATGGATGCTTATAAAAAACTTTCAGAAGATAATGATATTATTGTTATTGAAGGTGCGGGAAGTCCTGCAGAAATCAATTTAAAACAGAATGATATCGTTAATATGGGTCTTGCTAAAATGGTAAATGCTCCAGTAATCTTAGTTGGTGATATTGATCGTGGAGGTGTATTTGCTCAATTATTTGGAACTGTTGAACTTCTAGACGATGATGAAAAATCTTTAATTAAAGGATTAATTATCAATAAATTTAGAGGAGATAAGAATATCTTAAAGCCGGGTCTAGATATTATTGAAGATTTAACTAAGAGAAAAGTATTAGGAGTAGTTCCATATTTAGATGTCTATGTTGATGATGAAGATAGCTTAAGTGAAAGATTAAATAATTCTAATCTTAGTAAAGATATTGATATTGCGGTAATAAGATTACCTAAAATCTCTAATTTTACCGATTTTTCTGCTTTTTCAGGTTTTGATAATGTTTCTTTACGATATGTTAATAATCGTCATGAATTAGGAAATCCTAATTTAATTATCATTCCTGGAACTAAATCGACAATTGCTGATTTAAAATGGTTAAAAGAAACTGGTCTTGAAGCAAGTATTCTTAAATTACATAATAGTGGTACTTTAGTTTTTGGTATCTGTGGTGGATATCAAATGCTAGGTAAGAAAATCATTGATGATAAGAATGTTGAAGGTGGTGGAAGTATTGAAGGCTTAGGTCTAATTGATATGGAAACTTACTTTGTTGAAGAAAAGAAAACTACTCAAACTAAAGGAACATTTATGAATGTTGAAGGAATCTTTAGTAATCTAAATGGATTAGATTATCAAGGATATGAAATTCATATGGGTAGAAGTAGTGGTAAGATTGATAATGTTATTAGCTATCATGATAATTGTTATGGAAGTTATATTCATGGCCTTTTTGATAATGATGGTATCAGTGAAACAATTATTAAAGCTTTATGTGTAAAAGCTAATATTAATTTTGATAATATTAATAAATTTAATTTCTTAGAATTTAAAGAATCTCAATATCAGAAATTAGCAAAGATGGTTAGAGAATCTTTAGATATGACGGAAATTTATCGAATACTAAATGGTGAAAAATGATTGAAGAAATATTAAAAAAGATTAATAATATTGAAGATCTGAATAAAAAAATAATGGATGAAGCCATCCATTATCAATTAAAATTAGCTAAACCTCCCAAAAGTTTAGGTAAATTAGAAGATATTGCGGTGAAAATTAGTGGTATCACCTCTAAATTACATAATCATCTTGATCATAACTCTTTATTAGTATTTGCATCAGATAATGGAGTATATGAAGAAGGAGTATCAACTACTCCTCAAAGTGTAACATATGCTCAATCAATTAATCTTACTTTAGGTAAAACCGGTGCTGCAACTTTATGTAAGACTTTTAATGTTGATTTAAAAGTATATGATGTTGGTGTTATTGGTGATTTGTCTAATACTTTAGTAATCAATAAAAAGATAAAAGAAGGTACTGCTAATATTAAAAAAGGTCCGGCTATGACTAAAGATGAATGCTATAAAGCATTAATGATTGGCTTTAAGGCCGTTGAAGAATTAAAAGATAGCTATGATTGTTTTGGAATAGGAGAAATGGGAATAGCTAATACTACTACTTCAAGCGCTATTTTATCAGTCTTATTAGGTCTACCAGTAGAAGAAGTTACTGGTAAAGGAGCGGGATTAAGTGATTTAGAATATCAACATAAAATTGAAGTAATTAAAGAAGCAATTAGGGTTAATGAACCAACTAATGATATTATTGATGTTTTAACTAAATTAGGAGGCTTTGATATTATATCAATGGCTGGAGCATATTTAGCTTGTGCATATTATCATAAATTAGTTATTATTGATGGTATTATTTCCATCGCAGCTGCCCTTGTTGCAAGTAAATTTAATAAAAAAGCAGCTTCTTATATTCTTGCTAGTCATAAAT
>ONHH01000011.1 GCA_900317575.1 uncultured Bacillota bacterium
TAGACCAAAGAAAATTGCAGTTTCACCAGTCTTTGGATCCATATTAGCAGAACAATGCATTGGAAGTACATTATATTTTGTTAATACATAATTCATTGTTGAGAATACTGATTTCTTAATTTCACCAGCATAACCTGAACCACAAATAACAATCATATGTGCTTCATAATCAATCATAATGGCTGCTTCTGAATTTACGCCATCTACTGCTGGATCACATTTAAATCCTGGAGCGCAAAGAATTGTGAAGTCAGGTTCAAAATCTACTAATTCTTCTTTAGTTGGACGAATTAATAATTGATGAATAAATAAGTTTTGTGATGCAAGTTCATTAATAACTCTAAATTTTTTTGTATATTTCTTATCAGCCCCCGCAAAGCCATCAAAAATGAATACTTCACGATTTTGTAAATATGCTGCTACCTTTCCTTTTATCGCATCAAATTTCTCTCTTGAAATTGGACGGTTTACACTACCCCATGCAATTTCATCATGAACACCGGCAGTGTCAACGATAAATTTATCTTTAGGAGAACGACCAGTATATTTACCAGTAGTAACTGATAATGCTCCACTTGCACTTAATTTTCCTTCATTTCTCGCTAATGCTTTTTCAACTAACTTAGCTGGTGTTAAATTACGATATACCGCTTTTGCACCAATAATACCAAGCTTTTCGATTCCGTATGTTTCCATAATAACCTCCTATGAAAAAATTGCCAATTCTTACAATTATATTATATCTTTTTTTTATTTTCAATTCAATTATTTTACATATCTTTTACATATTAAAAAAACTCCCTTAAAAGGGAGTAAAATTAATTAAGATATTTAGAAATTGCATTCATAAAATAATCATTAACATCTTGTCCATATTGCCAGAACATTAGTCCTCCTAAGTCCTTATTATGGATATAATTACATTTATCTTGAATACTTCTTTCATTATCAAATGATACAAAATATTTATTTGTTGCGTCATACGCATAAGGAACACAGCATTCTTCATCATAATATTCAACCATATTTGGTAAAGTCTTAAAGCTATTCAAATAATATGAATAAGATATTGAACTACCAGTTCCGGTCTTAGTTCCAGCTCCATCACATTCTTTTTGTAAAACACAATAGAATGGAATACCAACTAAGATCTTTTCATTAGGAATTGTAAGATCATTATAAATCTTAATACTTTCATCAATTGAACAAGATACAAGTGTTCTTGATTTACTAGATTTATATAATGCATTTTGGAAATATCCTGATGAAGAGGCCATTGAATATGTCATCATATTGATATAATCTAGATAATTAATAGAATTAGGTAAATCATATTTAGGTGGAGCCCATTTACCACCACCAATAGCAGCAGTTACTAAATAAGATTGATTAAGTGCTTTAAGGCCAACATATAAATCTTTCATTAATGCGGTAAAAGTTGTTGCTTGAGCAGCTGTTGGTGTTTCCCAGTCAATATCTACTCCATCTAAATTATTATTAACTATATAATCAATAATATTCTTAACTACCTTATTTCTTAATGTAGCATCACCTGCTACTGCCGCAAAGGCTCCACTATTATTTTCTTGATTGACAGATACCACAATCTTTGTACCAGATATTGTAGCTTTATCTCTTACATAAGAATTAATCTTATTTAACAAGCTAGAGCCATTAACAATTTCACCAGATGCATTAATATTTAAGAATGAACAATAAATAACATCTAAATTATTCATCGCAAATTGAGTTAGATTACCATAATTAGTATAAATATAACCAGTCGATAAATATTTACTAGTTCCATTTTTACCTTTTACATTAACACTAAAGCTATATACTAATTTACCTAAAACATAAGCACTAAGTGTAACTTCGGTATCCCGATTAGGAATAGTTAAAACACCTTTACTATCAATTACATAAGGAGATGAAGAAACCCATGAAATATTATAATTTTCATATTTTGATACTAAATCAATATTTTCTTCAACTGTTACATAGCTATCATATAAATTAGCTAAATATGCTCTTATTTCATCAATATTTTCAACACTACTTTCTAAGAAAGATACCATTCCATAACAGCTTCCTTCAGAATGATGAGTTGGATCAGTAATAAAGATTACTTTATTACCACTACTTACTTCAAGATTACAGAAATCATTATATCTTGGAAAACTAGAATATGCTTCAAGTAAATATTCAAATGGTCGCATTGTTGATAAAGAAATACCACTTGCTTCAACCTTATCAACATAATAGTTATCAACTGTCTTAGTTATAGTAATTTTTTGCCAATATAAAGATGTAATACTTGATTGAGTTCCTTCATATAATGATACTTCATCATATTTATTAGTCATAGAATTAAATCTCGTATAACCAAAGGAAGTAATGAAATTATCATCATCATATTCAAAATGAGCATAGACCTTGCTTATTTCATCTTCAGCCATATTAATCTTTTCAATTTTAGTTGTAAAATATGGATCTAAATACCAACCACTAAATTTATAATCAGTAAGGGTTGCGGAAGGGAGGATAAATTCATCACCATCATAGCTACCACTATTTAATAATTCACCACCATATAATTCATATTCTAATTGAATTTGATCTTTAAAGATTGGACTTAATTCAATATCATTAGGGATTTCATATTTAGTAGCATTATAAATACCATCAATTGATTTTAAATACCAACCAATAAAGATTTTACCACTAGGTGCTGTAGGTATATATAAACTAAATTCTTGATTATATGTTACTTCTTGATAGAATTCATTATCAATATTGATATAATGAATCTTATAAGTATTAGCACTCATATTAGCAACAACAACCATATTTTCTAAATAATCATAATATTCAAGATCTATTTCTTGATCCTTATACATCCAATAATTAAATGTATAACCAGGAATTGAAGGAATAAAATCTTCAATCTTATCTTTATAATGAATCATTACTTCTTTTTCATTACCATTATAGATATATTTTAATTTATATAGATTAGGACTATAATTTGCAGTTAAGGTATTACCATATCTTAATTCATATTTCATACCACTCACATATTTAGTGCCATCCGCAAAATAATATCCTTTAAAGATATATCCAGGAACATCATCAATTTGATCAAAATTAAATGATTCATTTTCAGTTACATCGATTAATTCTTCAGTATCGAAGTGAACAATTTTTAATTTCTTTGTTTGAATTAAATAATTAATATTAGTATCTTCTTTTATTATATAAGGAAAAGAAAGATCCCATACAAATTCTTCATTTAATTCAAGCATCTCTAAATTAATACTTGTATCTTCTTCAAAATCATAA
>ONHH01000002.1 GCA_900317575.1 uncultured Bacillota bacterium
TCGTTTTGATGATTCTTTCTTTCATATTAGTTTTAACCTGACTCCATTTTTGGAGTATTCTTTTGGAAAATTATATTATAAAGATGACGATTCAATAAGGTTTTATGTTGCAGATGATGAAACGGGATTAATATTACAGTTTAAAGAAGAATATAATGTGTTATTGTTAGAAACAATAAATAGTTTTTTAAACTATAAATCAACCAATAAATAATTAGTATCCTGATTATAATGAAGTGAAGACTAGTGAGCATTATATTTATTATTATTTGATAGGCGATTATTCAAAAATTAAAGAATTTGTAAATTTATATATTGGTAAAGAATATAAAGATAAATCCCATTGTTTAATTTTTAATAATTGCCTGCATTATGTTCATGGAGCATTAAATTACGCTTTGTTTGGCAATGAAAAGGATAATTATATCTTAACAAATATTATAGTGCCATCCATTTATAATCCATTTCATGTTTTTGGATTTACACTAATTATACCTAGATACTTAGAAAAATATAGGATTTTTAAAGGCGCTGGTTCCGATGGAACATATTCTTATTTATTGGATAATGCATTGGATCGACTTTTAAGTAGATATTGCCTTAGGTGAGTTTTTATGAAAAAAATTGTTAAGTATTCTGCAAGAAAAAGAATGAAAAAAAGATTATTGATAATAATGTTTTTTTTACTTATTTGTATAGCATGGGTAATGTATTGTTTATGTTTCTCTCGAGTTAAGTCATTGGGTTCAAATGGAGTAGTATATAAGGATCAAATTTATGTGGCAAGAGAAGAATGTGTATATTATGATAAGCGCTATTTTTCTAATAATACCCCTGTTATAATATCGAGAAAATATTCTTGGTACTGCCCATTATATAATAGGAGAGTATTTGTTGCTAATAAAAAAAACAATCCAGAAAAAATTGTGTTTTGGAGTGGACATCACATTATTTTTTTTAGAGAAGATATAGATTATGAAAATATATTAATGAAATTGGAATTACATTCTGAAAATGAACTCGGAAAATATTCCTTAAATGAATTAGTTGGAGAAGAAATTCAATTAAGTATAATCAATTATGATCATTATCATTTAGAGTATTTAGTATTAAAATCGTTAGATGATTGTTGTTATCCCCGTTATATTATAACTATAGAAATAATAAAATATTGTGATGACTATGTAGTAATTAGGAGAACGCCAAATATTAGTTATTATCGTCCTACTGCTTTATTATTACAGTTGATAAATGATTTTATAGAATAAAAAATTTAAAAAATTTTTTTCTTGAAGAAAAATACTATTTATAATAGAAGTTAAATTTTTAATATATTATGGTGGTCAAAATTAATAATAATATAATTAGTATTAATATAGGATATTAGATTATTTAAATCTAGTATCCTTTTTTTATGCATTGTTATTTCTTGATATTTTATGAAAAATATGGTATAATAACTTCGTATGAAATTATTTATTAGTTAGCGAAATAATTTATTAACTGATTTGATATATATTTTTATATAATAATTTAAATACAATAAACACAATGAAAGGAGAATAAAGTAGTTATGTTACCATACATAATTATCATTATTCTACTTGCTGTTGCGCTTGTTGTATCTTCGGTTTTACTATACCTTTATAGTAAGAAAAAATATCAAGCTGGTATTAATGAAGGTGAACAAAAGACTGAAGATAAGTATGTTCAATTAGGAAAAGATGCTGATAAGATTATTTCCGATGCTGAAGAAGCTGGAAAGAAAAAACAAGAATCACTTGTTATGGAAGCTAAACAAGAAATTGCATCTTTAAGAAAAACATATGATGAAGAAGTTCGTGAGAAAAAACAAGAATTACAAGATGAATCTAAGAAACTAGAACGTCGTGAAGAATCATTAGATAATAGAAGTAATAATTTAGATAAGCGTGAAAACAATCTTGAAGCCAAAGAGCAAAAGATGGAACAACGCCTTGCGGATATAGAAAAGCGCAATGAAAAAGTAGAAGAATTAATTAGTGAACAAGAAAAGAAACTAATGGAAATATGTGGTTATAGTCAAGAACAAGCTCAAGAAATTGTTCTTAAGAGAGTTGAAGATGAACTACATATGGAAATCGCTACATTTGTTAAAGATGAAACAGAGAAAGCTAAATCTGAAGCTAATCGTAAAGCTCAAGTTATTTTAGCTAACGCAATCCAACAATATGCCAATGAAACTATTCAAGAAAAAACCGTTTCAGTCGTTTTGCTTCCAAATGATGAAATGAAAGGTCGTATTATTGGTCGTGAAGGTCGAAATATTCGTGCTATTGAAGCAGTTACTGGTGTTGATTTAATTATTGATGATACACCTGATTCAGTAGTTATTTCATGTTTCGATCCAATTCGTAGAGAAATTGCTCGAAGAACTTTAGAAATTCTTATTTCTGATGGTCGTATTCAACCACCAAGAATTGAAGAAGTATTCCAAAAATGTACAAAAGAAATTGAAAATGAAATGCGTGAAGAAGGCGAAAAAGCTGTATTCGAAGTAGGTATTGGTAAAGTACATCCAGAATTAGTTAAATTAATTGGTAAGATGTATTTTAGAACTAGTTATGGACAAAATGTTCTTGCGCATTCCAAAGAAGTAGCATTCTTAGCTGGTAAGATGGCAGCAGAAATTGGTGAAGATGAAATCTTAGCTCGTAGAGCTGGTTTACTTCATGATATTGGTAAGGCTACCGATCATGAACAAGAAGGAAGCCATGTTGAAATTGGTGTAGAAATTGCTACAAAATTTAGAGAAGATCCAACTGTTATTGATGCTATAGCAAGTCACCATGGTGATGTTGACGCAACAACCGTTATTGCTCATTTAGTTGCGGCTGCTGATACTTTATCAGCTGCTCGTCCAGGTGCTCGTAGTGAATCACTTGATAATTATATCAAACGTCTAGAAGCTCTAGAAGCAGTTGCTAATGAATTTAAAGGTGTTGATAAGACATACGCTCTTCAAGCTGGTCGTGAAGTTCGTATTATTGTTAAACCAGAAGCTATTACTGATGCTGAAGCATATTCTTTAGCTCGTAATATCAAAAATAAGATTGAGCAAACAATGAATTATCCTGGTACTATTAAAGTAACTGTTATTAGAGAAGTGAGAGTTCAAGAAGTAGCTCATTAGAAAGATTTAAAAATTAATGAAAATTTTACTTATTGGTGATATCTATTCTGCTAATGGTAGAATGATGATTGAAAAACATCTACCTAAATTAAGAGAAAAATATAAGCTTAATTTCATTATCGCAAATGGTGAAAATATTGCTCATGGCAATGGCATTACAGAAAAGTATTATAAATTCTTACTTGATCAAGGAGTTAATGTTGTTACAATGGGTAATCATACCTATGGTAATAATGAAATCTTTAAATTTATTGATGATGCAAATAATCTCATTCGTCCTTTAAATCTACCTATTGGTAATCCTGGAAAAGGATATGTTACAATTAAATATAATCAAACTACAATTACTGTCTTTCAAGTAATGGGTAGAACATTTATGAATGGTCCCATTGATTGTCCATTTATGGCTACCGAAAAATTATTAAAAGAAGTAAAGAGTGATATATATATTTGTGATATTCACGCCGAAGCAACATCAGAAAAAATTGCTTATAGTATTGAATTTGATGGAAGAGTAAATATTATGGTAGGGACCCATACTCATGTTCAAACTAATGATGCTCGTATCCTTAAAAATGGATCAATGTATATGACAGATCTTGGAATGACGGGAGCTTTAGAAGGAATAATTGGCGAAGAACCTGCTAGCATTATTAAGAAATTTAAAACAGGACTTGCATTTAAGCATAATCCTATGGAAACTGGTTTAAATCAATTCTGTGGCTTAATTGTTGATATCGATGAAAAGAATAAGAAAGTAAACAATTATGAAATAGTAAAGATAGTTGATTAGGACTTTCCTAATCAACTCTTTTTTAAAAAAAGGAGCTTCTATGTCAGCATATCTTATTACTAAAAGATTAATTATTCGTCCTGTAGATTTAATTGATGCTAAAGATTTTTTTGAATATGCACCAAGTCCTTTAGTCGGTCCCTTTGCCGGTTGGGAACCTCATCATACTTTAATGGAAACTAAATCTGTGATTAAGAATATGATGATTTATAACACCAAGGTACTAGTCGGTCATTTTGTTATTATTGAAAAAAGTTTGAATAAGATGATTGGTACTATTGAACTTTATAATTATATTCCTAATTTCAAAGCTGAATTAGGATATGCTTTAAATCCAAAATATTGGAATCAAGGATATGTGACAGAAGCTGCTAAAAGAATCTTAGAATATGGATTCTTTGAACTAAAATTAAAAAGAATTGAAGCTGCTACCTTTGTTAATAATTATGGTAGTATTAGAGTATGTGAAAAGATTGGTATGACCTTTGAAGGATTAGCTAAGAATGCATATCTAAGATATGATGGTAAAATCTTTGATGAATACCGCTATGGCATAACTGATCAAGAATTTAAAGATATTTTAAGAAAGGAGTATCAACTTGAAGAAGAAAGTAACAATTAATTATGATGAAGAATTAAATCCTTCCATAAAAGAAGCTAGAATGCGTCGTAATAAAGATGTTAATTTTACTTCTTTCATTTTAGAACCTCAATATCTTAATATTGGTTTGAATAAGAAATATCTTCTTAAGACCTATGGGTGTCAAGGAAATCTTGCTGATTCAGAAAATATTGCGGGGATCTTAGAATTAATGGGCTTTAGTCCATGTAATGAAGAAATAGATGCTGATTTAATTATCTTTAATACTTGTGCTATTAGAGAAAATGCTGAAGAGCGAGTATTTGGTGAAATTGGTCGAATTGAGAAATTTAGAAAACAAAATCCTAATCTTTTAATTGGCTTATGTGGTTGTATGGCTCAAGAAGAACATACAATTGAAAAAATCAAAAAAACTTATCCATATATTAATATTGTCTTTGGTACTCATAATATTTATAGTCTACCAGAATTAGTATATTCTAGTTTAATTGAACAAAAGAATAAGATTGATGTCTTATCAATTGAAGGCGATATCTATGAAAATATGCCAGTCAAGAGAGAATCTAAATATAAAGCATGGGTTAATATCATGTATGGCTGTGATGAATTCTGTACTTATTGTATTGTTCCATATACAAGAGGTAAAGAAAGATCAAGAAGACCAGAAGCGATAATTGAAGAAGTAAAAGAATTAGCTAAAGCCGGATATAAAGAAGTAACATTACTTGGTCAAAATGTTAATGCATATGGTAAAGATTTTAAAGATCTTAATTATACCTTTGGTAATTTATTAATGGATTTATCTAAAATTGATATTCCTCGTATTCGTTATACTACATCCCATCCAAGAGATTTAGATGATTTAACCATTGACGCAATGGCTCTTGGTAAAAATATAATGCCTCATCTTCATCTTCCAGTTCAATCTGGTAGTAATGAAATCTTAAAGAAGATGAATCGTAAATATACGAGAGAAGAATATTTAGATAAGATAAAGAAATTAAAAGAAAAGATTCCTGGTATTAGTATTACTACTGATATTATTGTAGCCTTCCCAACCGAAACTGAAGAAGATTTTAATGAAACTCTATCCTTAGTAAAAGAAGTAGAATTTGAAGGAGCATATACTTTTATTTATTCACCAAGAATTGGTACTCCTGCCGCAACTTATCCTAATCCTTTAACTGAAGATGAAAAGAAAGAAAGATTACTTAAATTAAATGATTTAATTAATTCTTACTTTCTAAAAGGAAGAAAGAGATTTGAAGGTAAGATTGTAGAAGTATTAGTTGATGGTGAAAGTAAGAATAATAAAGATATGTTAACTGGTTATACTGAACATAATATGCTAGTAAACTTTGCGTCTAACAAGGTTAAAGAGGGCGATATTATTAAGTGTAAAATAACAAAAGCATACTCATGGCATATGTTAGGAGAAGTAGTAGAATAGAAAAATGTGATTAGAGAATTATCTAATCACTTTTTTGTTAAAATTATGATATAATAATAATAGAATAGGTGGAAATAATGCGAATATTTAGATTTATTTTAATGCAGGTAATTAGTATTATTATCGAATATCTATTATTATTTTTATTTTTACATTATCTTGTTAAAATAGATTTTATTATTTCGATAAGTATTGCTATTGGCCTTTTAATTTTAGGATTAATAATTAGTATTATTTCATCTAAATCATTACAGAATGATGAAACTGAAAAAGAGAATATTCCTAATGATAAATTATATGAATCATTAAATAAATTGATTGTAAATGCTAATGATAAATATCATTTAAATCTTAAATTAATCTTTATTAAATTTGATATTGTTGGGGTTGCGTTTAGCGTTGGTAATAATATCTATATCAATCAAGATTATGATATGAAGATCGAATATTTACAAGGAGTACTCGCTCATGAAATAGGTCATCATATATCTAAATTATGTCGTTATTCTTTGATTGATACAATTAAAATATCCACAGCCTTATCTAAAATCTTTCATTTCTTTTATTTGAAATTAATGAAGACTAACCATTTTAAATGGTTAGGATATATAATGGTCTTTTTTCATCTAATCTTTAGTCTTAATAATTTAATCTTTACTTATCCTTTCCTTTATAATGATGAATATTTAGCTAATCATAATGCTTGCACATTAGGATATGGTGAGCATTTAAGATGTTATTATTCAATGTGTTTAGATGATGAAAGAAGTAAATTAGATCAATTTTTAGATTTTACTCATCCATCAACTAAAAAGATGATGGATAAGATGAATAAAGAATTAAAGATTGATGAAAAATATTATGATTATTATTTTATTGACCATCGCCTATATTATTATAAGACTGATGTTAAAGAATTAGAATTACCACCATTTATTACTATTCTTAGAAGTAATGCGGTAAGAGATTATAATTTAATAAAGATTACGAGTAGTAATATTCTTAAAGTTGATGATAATGCTTTTAGATATACACCTAATTTAAAAGAAATATCTTTTCCAGCTGCATATGATTTTTCAAAAAGATCTATTAGATCTTTAAAAATTGAAAAATTAAATATTAAAATTGATGAATCTAATTTAGATAATATTTATGATACCGCAATATTAGGTATTAATACTAATCAGTTATTTGGTTTAGAATTAATGAATCAATTAAAAGAATTACAATATCCTAAAGCTCTAATTTATGGTATTGAAGCACCACTTGAAATAACTGAATAATTAAAAAGGAGGCTATTATGGAAGAAAATTTACTTGAGATAATTAAAGAAGCAATATCTAGTGATAATTATCAAGAAAAACTAAATGAAATTTTTGAAACTTATCACCCATATGATATAGCCTCGATTTTTAATGAATTAAATGATCAAGATCGTCAAGCTTTCTATGAAACCTTAAGTGAAGAAAAATTAGCTGATATCTTTGAATATATTGATGAAGAAGATGCTGCTAAATATATCCAAGAAATGAGTTACGCAAAAGGTGCCTCAATTCTTAATGAAATGGAAGCAGATGATGCGGTCGATGTTTTAAATGAGTTGGATGATGAAGAAGAAGAAAACTATTTAAAACATATGGATGAAGAGGATGTAGCTACTCTTAATTACTTAAAAGAGAAAGAAGAAGATACAGCTGGTAGTATCATGACTACTAATTTCATTACTCTTGATGCGGCAATGGATGTAAAAGATGCAATGAAGAAAGTCGGCTATGAAGCAAATGATGCAGAAATCATTGATCCATTATTTGTTTTAGATCATGATAAATTAGTTGGTACAATCTCTTTAAAGAATTTAATATTAGCTCGTACTCCATGTAAAATTAGTGATGTAATGGAAGCTAATTTCATTTATGGTGATGTTAATGAAGATACTATTAGCATTACTAATAAGATTGGTAATTATGACTTATATGCTTTACCAATTCTTGATGAAGGAAAATTAGTGGGTATTGTTACAATGGATGATGCGTTAGACGTAGCGAGTGATGCTATTGTTGACGACTATTCGAAGATGGCTACCGCTGATGCGGAAAGTGAAAGTGAATTACCAATTTGGAAGAATATTTTAAAAAGACTTCCATGGTTAGTAGTTCTATTAATCTTTAGTTTATTGATTAGTAATATCACTGAGAAATTTGAAGGTATTATTAAAAATATCACTGTTCTATGGTTCTTTAATACGATGATCTTAGATATGGCTGGTAATGCTGGAACTCAAAGCCTTGCGGTATCAGTTCGTCATTTAGGACGTAATGACTTAGATAGTGGCAAAAAGACTTTTAAATATATCTTAAGAGAATTATTAGTTACCTTTATTATTAGTCTTATTTTAGGTATTATTAGCTTTGGTATTACTTTCTTATTTATCATTATTTTAAAATATAATCAAAGCGTTAATACGGTTATTACATCCTTAGTAATTTCATCATCATTAATGATAACCTTACTCCTTACGGGAATCTTAGGATCTATTGTGCCAATTTTAATGAATAAAGCACATATTGACCCAGCAGTGGCATCAGGACCATTAATTACAACGATTAATGATGTTCTCGCAATGCTAATCTATTTTGGTTTAGCATATTTATTATATGATTATATATTACTATAGGGAGGTGCTTTTTAATGAAAGAAGAATTAATTGAATTTATTAAGAATCATGAAGCATCAGAATTAAGAGCCTTCCTAGATCAATATCATCCATATGATATCGCATCAATCTTCAATGAACTTGAAGATAGTGATAAAGAAAAAATATATGCTGTATATTCATCAGAAGAATTAGCTGATATCTTATCATATCTTGATAGTGAAGATTCAAGTGATGCGTTAGAAGATTTAAAGCCTGAAAAAGCGGCAGAAGTCTTAACAGAAATGGAACTCGATGATGCTAGTCAAATCATCGAAGAAATGGATGAAGATAAGAAACAAGAATTATCTGGTTTCTTAACTGAAGACTTTAAAGATACTGTTAAAGAATTAAATAGTTATGAAGAAGATACTGCTGGTGCCTTAATGAATCCTAATTTCATTAAAGTACTTAGTGGTACAAGTGTTAAAAAAGCTGTTAAAGAATTAACTAGTCAAGCACCTGATGCGGAAACAATTGATACTATCTTTGTAGTAAATGATCAAGATGAATTATTAGGGGTTATTAGCCTAAGAGATTTGATTGTCGCAAGAATGCCTAAAACAGTTGATGATATCATGTTAGAGAATTTTGCGTACGTTAATATCAATGATGATTATGATACAATTGTTAAAGTCGTAAAAGATTATGATACTGCATCACTTCCTGTTCTTGAAAATCAAGTAATTAAAGGTATCATCACTATGGATGATGCGTTTGATGCGTTAAATGAGACACATGAAGATGATTATGCTAAATTTGCTGGTTTAACTGAAGTTGAAGAAAAAGAAGAATCAATCGGTGGTTCAGTTAAAAAAAGAATCCCTTGGTTAGTTATTTTATTATTCTTAGATTTGATTATTGCGCTAGTAATTAGTCGTTTTGATCATGTACTTGAAACAATTACTGTACTTGCTTTCTTTCAAGCAGCCGTATTAGGTCTTGCCGGTAACTGTGGTACCCAAACTCTAGCGGTATCAGTTAGAAGAATTGCTAATGGAGAACTTGATGATAAAAAGGGTATAGTAAAACATTTTGGCCGTGAATTGCTTCAAGGCTTAGGTATTGGCTTAACATTAGGCATCTTAAGCTTTTTACTAGTTATGATTCTTTTAACAATTACTAAAATGACTGATTTATCAACTATTAAGGTCAGTACTGTAGTAGGTTTAAGTGTTGCATCATCAATCATCTTATCGAATTTTACAGGAGCATTACTTCCAGTAATCTTCTATAAAATAAAAGTAGACCCAGCAGTAGCATCCGGTCCATTTATAACAACAGTTAATGATGTTGTTTCAGTATTAATTTATTTTTCAATCGCAATGATTGCATTTAGTACATTATTATAAAAAAAGGAGTAAAAGAGAATGAAAAAAGGAATTATTTTATTATTAGTTTTATTGTTAGGATTAGTATCTTCTTGTAAAAAAGATGATAATAATGATAATGGAGGAAATAACGAAAATCCTCCTACAACTGATGTGACACCTGCTGAATTAAAAGAACAAGCATCATCTTCTTTTGAAAGCGATGATTATTTATATGAATTTTCAATTAATAATAATTCATATATCTTAGCTGAAAATAGTCAATATACTTTAATATTAGTTGGAAGTTCAACTTTAGAAGGATATTTATTAAGTAAGGCTGATAATGTTATTTATAGCCTAGATACAACTGATAAAACCAGAAGTGGCTTAGAAATATCTCAAAGTGATTTTGATGCAATTCAATTAAGAAGTCTTAGAACGATTCTTGATTTATATGATAATTTTGATTTCTCATTATATAATAAAGAACAACTTACTTATTTAAATCGTAGCTGTACTAAATATTATTATTCTATTCCAGGATATGATATGAGTGATGAGATGATTTTTGATAATCAAACAGGATTATTACTTGCTAAAGAATTAAAAGTAGGCGGTGAAGAAAGTGTCAAAATCACGACTATTCAATTCACATTTGATAAAAAATCAATTAATTCATTTATTGATATCTATCTAGAATATGAAATAAGTAATGTCCAACATGTAACAAAATCTTGGCCTGAATGCGAATTAACTAATGGAGTGCCAGAATTTAGTGCTGGTGATTATGTTAATGATGTAGCTTATGATGATGAAGATGTTTATATTATTAAAAATAATTTCACAATTGTTAATGTAAAAGATTATCTTGATGTCTTAAAATCTAGCGGTTTTAGTGTTGAAGATGTATTCCATGAAGAAAATCTTTATCAATATAAAGCTACTAATGATCAATTAGTTATTGATATTAGTGTAGTATTAGCAGATACAGCATCATCTTCAAATTTATCAATTCATATTTATAAGAATGTTGAGGAATAATGATAAATATTAAAGCAATTATTAATCAAAACAAAGATCTCTTAGAAATAAATAAACGCTTAAATGAACACCATTTTAAATTATATTTAGTTGGTGGTGCTCTAAGAGATTTATTGATTAATGATAAAAAGATAATTACTGATTGGGATTTTGGAGTAGATGCTACCCCTCAAGAATTAATTGATATCTTTAAAGATTATCAATTAGATTATTATCAAGAAGCTTTGGGTAGTATTAAAATCCATCTACACAATCAAATCTATGAATTAACGAGTTTGCGTAAAGAAGAAGGAGTGAAGAATCTTCGCTATCCTACTTCTTTATTCTTTGTTAAAGATCCGTTAATAGATAGCTATCGAAGAGATTTTACTGTTAATGCTCTTTATTATGATTTAAAAGATGATGTAATATTGGATTATCATCAAGGAATCATTGATTTAAATAATCATTATCTTCGTTTTATAGGTGATGTAAAAAAAAGAATAATTGAAGATCCTATTCGTATTGTTAGAGCTTTTCGTTTTAGTATGATGTTAGGCTTTAAAATAATTGATTTAGATATCATTATTAAAGAATTAGAGAGAGTAATTCAATTAGGAATAATTAAATATCAAGAATTATATAAAATTCTCAAGATAAAAAGTATTATTGATATAAAAGAATATTTAGATTATTTTCTTATTATGTATCCTGAATTACCAATAAAAGATTTTATTGATAATTATAATATGGAAGAAAAATATCTATCTTATTTATATTTAAATAAAAAAGAGATCTTTAATAATTTAATTATTGATAAAGAAACTAGAAAGAGAATTAAAAAGAATAATTAACCATAAATGAGTGGAGGATATTAATCATGAAAAAGATGATTGTTATTGATGGAAATAGTATTATGTTTAGAGCTTTTTTTGCAACATTCGGTTTTGATAATGTTATGCAAGCTCGAAGTGGTTTATATACTAATGCCATCTATGGCTTTGTTAATATGATTAATAAAATCACTCAAACTCCAGATATGACTAATATCTTTGTTGCGTTTGACAAGGGTAAAAAGACTTTTAGACATCAAGCATATGAAGAATATAAGGCAGGAAGACAAAAAACTCCTTATGAATTTCTAATGCAGATTCCATATATTAAAGAATATTTAGATGTTCTTAATATTAAAAGATTAGAACTTGATGATTTTGAAGCTGATGATATTGTTGGTTCAATGGCTCTTAAAGCTAGTCCTTATTTTGATGAAATAATGGTTATTAGTGGGGATAGAGATTTACTACAATTAGCCAAAAATAATATTCATGTCTATATGACCCATAAAGGCTTATCAGAATTAAATGAATATAATAAAGATAATTTTAAAGAAAAGATGGGCTTTGATGTTGAATACATGACTGATTATAAAGCCCTAATTGGTGATAAATCAGATAATCTACCAGGGGTTGCGGGAATCGGTGATGTAACAGCTGTAAAATTAATATCTCAATATGGAACTATTGAAAATATTTATGAACATATCGATGAAATAAAAGGTAAATTGCAAGAAAAATTGATTGTTGGAAAAGAACTTGCTTTTAAAACTAAATTCCTTGCGACAATCAAAACTGATGTCGAATTACCATATTCGATAGATGATACTATTTATAATAAACCAAATAAAAAATTATTAAGAGAATTCTATGAAAAAGTTGATTTTGCATCATTCATTAAAAGATTAGATAATGAAACTGATGATGAAGAAGTAATCGATGATAAAAAGAATATAGAAGTTCAATTAAATAATCATTACAATGAAATTGATCAATTAAAAGAACAACTTAAGAAAGCTCCATATCTATTAATGGAAGCAGAATTAAGTGGAGAAAATTATCATAAAGAAGAATTACTGGGAATTAGTATTGTTATTGATAATGATGGATATTTTGTATCAACAGATAATATTGATGATGAATTAAAAGATTTATTAGAAAATAGTTTAATTTATGCAGTCGATATTAAGAAATTATATGTTAGTCTTCTATATCACAATATTCATTTAAAGAATTTTGGTTTTGATTTAACTTTAGGTGCTTATATTGTTAATCCTAGTTATGGAAGTAATGATGTTAAAACAATTTATGAACATTTCTTCCCTACTAATTTAGCTAGCATTAGTGATATTTATGGTAAGAAGAGTGTATATCAAATTCCTATTGATTCAATTTATATGGATTATGCGATTTCTAAAGCTAGTCTTTTACTTCCCGCAAAAGAAAAGATTGATCAAATCTTAAAAGAAAATGATCAATTAGATCTTTTATATAATATGGAAATTAAATTAGCTAAGGTTTTAGGTGATATGGAATATGCTGGATTTATGATTAATCCAGAACGTTTAAATGAAATCGGTGATGAGTTTAAACAAGAAATGAATCAGCTTGAAAGAGCTATTTATGAATTATGTGGTGAAGAATTTAATATCGCATCACCTAAACAATTAGGAGTTATTTTATTTGAGAAATTACAATTAGGTAAAGGGAAGAAGAATAAAACTGGTTATTCTACATCAGCTGATGAATTAGAAAAATTAGCTAAGAAGCATCCTGTACCTAAATTAATCTTAGAATATCGTAAATACGCAAAGCTTTATTCGACCTATGTTGTTGGTTTAATAAATGAAATATCACCTAAAGATCAAAAATTACATACTATCTTTAAACAATCATTAACCTTAACTGGTCGACTTTCTTCAACCGAACCAAATATTCAAAATATACCAATTCGTACTGAAGAAGGAAGATTAATTAGATCAGCTTTTACGGCATCTCATCCTAAAGGTATGCTAGTAAGTGCTGATTATTCGCAAATTGAACTTCGAGTTCTTGCACATCTATCGCATTGTAAGAATATGATTGAATCATTTAACCATGGTGATGATTTACATGCTAGAACTGCATCGAAAATCTTCATGAAGGAATTAGATGAAGTAACAAAAGAAGAAAGAAGAATGGCTAAAGCCGTTAATTTCGGAATTGTTTATGGTATGAGTCCATGGGGATTAGCTGAAGAAATTGGAATATCAGCCACTGATGCATCAGAATTTATTAATCGATATTTTGATATCTATCCAGAGATTAAATCATATCTTGATGAAGTAGTTAATAATTGTCGTATTAATGGCTATACATCAACTTATTTTAATCGCCGTAGATATATTCCGGAAATATCTTCTAGTAATGGTGCTTTAAGACAATTTGGTGAAAGAACTAGTAAGAATGCTCCTATCCAAGGAACAGCTGCTGATATTATTAAATATGCGATGATTAATGTTGATCAAGCATTTAAAGATAATAAATTAAAGAGTCAATTAATTGCTCAAGTACATGATGAATTAATTGTCGATTGTGTTGCAGAAGAAATAGAAATTGTTAAGAAAATTCTTAAAGAAACTATGGAGACTGTAATCAAATTAGATGTTAAATTAAATGCTGAAGTATCATTTGGCTTTAATTGGGATATGAAATAATTAAGGAGGCATTATTATGCCAGAATTACCTGAGGTAGAAACTGTTCGCGCAACCCTTGAACATCAAATACTTAATTTTAAAATTATTGATGTAAAAGTATTATGTCCAAGAATTGTTAGCGGTGATATCGATAGTTTTAGAAATAAATTAATCGGTAAAAAGATTTGTAAATTACAAAGATATGGTAAATATCTAATCTTTGTTTTTGATGATTGCAGTATGATCTCTCATTTAAGAATGGAAGGTAAATATTTTTTAAAAGATCAAAATGATGAAATCATCAAACATGAACATGTAATTTTCTATTTTGACAATGGACTTACTTTAAGATATCATGATACTAGAAAATTTGGTATCATGAGAATAGTTAATAAGACTGATTTCAATGAAATAATGAAGGAACCAGAATTAAAAAAATTAGGTCCTGAAGCAAATCATCCTATTGATGTAGATTTGTTCTATCAAAAGATTCATAAATTACATAAACCAATTAAAGAAATCTTACTCGATCAAACAATTATTTGTGGCTTAGGTAATATCTATGTAGATGAAGTATTATTCTTATCAAGAATTAATCCGGTATCTAGCGCTTCTTTAATTACTAAATATGAAGCATCTTTAATCCTTAAAAATAGTGAAGAAGTATTAGGCCTTGCGGTAAAAGCCGGTGGAACGACCATTAGAAGTTATACATCTAGTTTAGGAGTAACTGGTAGATTTCAATTAAATCTTAATGTACACACGAAGGTTGATGAACCATGCCCTAATTGTAATACTTTAATCAAAAAGACTAGAGTAGGTGGAAGAGGTACATATTATTGTCCAAATTGTCAAAAGATACATCCTCTTATCATTGGTATTACTGGATCTATTAGTACAGGTAAATCTACAATTAGTAATAAATTAATCGAATTAGGTTATCAAGTTATTGATACCGATAAAATAGCTAATGAATTAACTAAAGATAGAAAGATTTTAGAAAATATTAAAGATCTTTTTGGTAGTGAATATATTAATAATAATGAATTAGATCGTAAGAAATTAGGACAATTGATTTTTAAAAATATCGAAGAAAGAAATAAATTAAATAATTTCTTACATCCGCTTATTAAGGAAAGAACTATTAAAGAAATAAGAAATAGTGATAATCATTTAATCTTTATTGATGTACCACTCTTATTTGAATCAAAATTTAATGAATTATGTAATTATAATATTTGTGTATCAACTTCCTTATCTAATCAAATAGAACGTTTAATGAAGCGTGATCATATAAATAAGGAAGAAGCATTGATTAAAATCAATAGTCAAATGAACTTAAAAGAAAAAGAAAAATTATCAGACTTTATAATTGATAATTCTCAAGATTTATGTTATACTTATACACAATTACAAAATATAATTTCTAAACTAGAAGGAGAGTAAATATGTTAAAAGATGCATTTAGTAATTCAATGGAAACTGATGATTTTCATCATCTTGATGCGTTAAGAAATCATTATTATCAAAATAATTATGATGATGTGAGAGAAGCCATTGTTAAAATGTGTGAAGAATTAAATTATAGAATCATGAATATTGATGATAATTTTAAAGAAATCTTAGTTGAATATAATCATGGAGAAATAATTTTTACATCTATTCTTTATGGCTATACTATTCAATTATCCATGAAAATTAATTCTAATTATTTTATTCCTTTTAAACGTCCTATTCGTGATATTAAGAATATCTATGCCTATCTAGATAAGAAATTGAACCTTAAAAAGGTTGGTGGAAAGGATGAATAAGGAAGAATTCAAACAAACTTATTTTTCCATTATTATTGATAATACTCTAACTGAATTTGATCGTGATGTACTAAATCGCTTATATCTTCCTATTATTGGTCGTGATAGCCTTAATTTATATAATTATTTCTATTCAATTTTAGAAGTTGGTTTAAAACAATCTTCCGCAATCTTACATGAGGAATTATTAAATAATCTTGAAATTGATATCAATAAATTTATTGATTCAAGATCAATCCTTGAAGCTATTGGATTAATGGATACTTATTTATTAAATGATCATTATTTCTATGTGATTAAAAAAGTATTGAGTGCTTATGAATTCTTTAATGATGACACTCTTCCAATAATCCTACTTCAAGCTGTAGGTAAAGATAAATATGAAATGTTAAATATGGATTTCTTACTTCTAGGCCATGATTTGTCTCAAGCAATTAAGGTATCTAAAAGCTTTGATGAAGTATTTAAACTAGAAGAAGAAAAGAAGCTTTTAGTTAATGGAGTAAATACAATCAATAATGGTATTAATATTCATAATGCTAATATCGATTTAAATTATTTAAAGATGCGTCTTAATAGTGATGATTTAATTGAACAATCACAATTAGATGATAATTTTTATAATCAATTAATTAGATATTGTTTCTTATATAATTTAAAGGTTGATGAAATCTATTCATTAATTCGTCAAAGTATTGATATTAGAGGAATTGTTGATTTAAAGACTTTAGAACGATTAGTTGCGAAGAACTATACATCTAAATTAGGTAATCATCGTTATGTTCCGATATCAGTTAATAAGGATTTAGATGAAAGAGTAAAATATTTTGAAAATACGACTCCAGATACAATTATATATACTAAATATAAGAATCATTTAACATCATCAGAAATTAAGATGTTTGATGAAATTTTAAAAGAAACTAATGTTAGTGTTGGCTATTTAAATGCAACCATCGTTTATATTGATAAAGAGAAGAAAGGTTCCATTCCTTCGAAGAATTATTATTTAAAAGTTATTAATACATGGCTTCGTAAAGGTATCATTTCTACTTCTTCAATTATTGATGGTTCCATTGATGATATCATTAATACAAAAACTACTCGTAAAACTAAAAAACCTGTATCTAAATGGTATCAAAATCAACAAGAAATGGAAAAGAAAGAAGAACCCAAGACAGAAATTAATAATGAAAAATTAATCACAATTGAAGAATTGTTTAAGGTTGATGGTGATAATAATGGATAAAAATGAATTATTAAAATTAGTATTAGCTGATCAAGATATTAAAAAATTGATCAATGATGAAAAGATTCCTATGGAACAAGTCGAACAAGATTATCTAGTTTTATATGCTTATTATATAAATAAGAATAAATGTAATTTATGCCGTTCTTTAAAGGAATGTCGTCAAGATAATTTAGGTGATAAACCAGTTCTTGTTTACAATGGTCGTTTTAATTTAGAATATCAATTATGCAAGCATATGGAAAAAGTAAAAGATAATATTGATAAAGCGAACAATTTAATTGTTGTTGGTACTAGTCTTGATAATATTGATACAAAAGATATTTACATCAATCAAGAACGTAATCAATTATTACTTAAATTAAATACGATTTTCCAAAACTTCTTAGCTAATAAAAAACCTAAAGGATTATATATTAATGGTCCATATGGCTGTGGTAAATCATATATCATGGGTGCTTTCGCAAAACAATTTGCGGAAAAAGGGGCTAGTGTTATCTTTGCGTACTTCCCTGATTTAATCAGAAAAATCAAATCAATGATTACTGAAGGTGGACTAGAAGCTATTGTTGATGATATGAAGGAATGCGATGTTCTTATTTTGGATGATTTTGGTGGTGAATTGATTAGTCCTTTTGTTCGTGATGAAATCTTAGGTGCAGTTCTACAAGAAAGAATGGAAAATAAGCGCTTAACCTTTATTACGACTAATCTTGATTTTGAAATTTTACACAATCATTTATCCGAATCAACTAAAGATATTGATGATATGAGAGCATCAAGAATTGAAAAACGAATTGAAACCTTAATGGAGAAAATTGATTTAAAAGACAAAAACTATCGTTAAACTTTATAGGAGTTTGTATGAAAGAAGTTATTGTGATTGGTGCTGGTCTCGCTGGTAGCGAGGCCAGTTATCAACTAGCAAAGCGAGGCTTTAAAGTAAAACTATATGAGATGCGTCCCAATAAAATGACTCCTGCTCATAAGACAGGAGGCTTTGCGGAATTAATCTGTAGCAATTCTTTAAGAGCTGCATCGATTGAAAATGCTGTTGGATTATTAAAAGAAGAAATGCGCTTAATGGATTCTTTGATTATTAGAGCTGCTCTTGCAACAAAAGTTGAAGCAGGGGGAGCTTTAGCAGTCGATCGTGAATTATTTAGTGAATATATCACTAAAGAATTAGAAAATAATCCTAATATTGAAATCATTCGTGAAGAAGTATTAGAAATACCTAATCAACCAACAATTATCGCAACTGGTCCTTTAACTGGAACAATTCTACATGATAAGATTAGAGAATTAGTTGGTGAAGATTATATGTATTTCTTTGATGCGATTGCGCCAATCGTAGAATATGATTCGATTGATATGAATAAATGTTTTATCGCATCCCGCTATAATAAAGGAGAAGCTTCCTATATTAATGCTCCAATGAATGAAGAAGAATTTAATAAATTCTATGATTATTTAATCAATGCTGAAGTTGTTGAATCACATGATTTTGAAATGAAAGTCTTTGAAGGCTGTATGCCGATTGAAGAAATGGCTAAAAGAGGAAAAAAGACCCTTTTATTTGGCCCAATGAAACCAGTAGGTTTAGATGATCCAAGAACTGGTAGATGGCCATATGCTGTTGTACAATTGCGTCAAGACAATAAGATTAA
>ONHH01000032.1 GCA_900317575.1 uncultured Bacillota bacterium
AATGGTTTAACTCTACAGCAAGCTAATAAAGTAATGAGTGTCTTTGCTAAATACATTGAAGGATATTATGATCCTAAATCACTTGAAGAAAAACCAACTAAAAAGGCTAAAAAGCAGATATTTAAATGACTCAATAATTTGAGTCATTTTTTCTTATGTAAAATTTGTAATAATTATGTAAAGTTTTTGAATAATTGTTTTACTTTAATTGTAAACAGTTTGTAAAAGTAGTATAATATTAATGCAATAATATATGAATAGCGGCTTCATTTTAATCGATGAATTAATAGGGAACCTAGTGAGAATCTAGGACAACTGCCATTGCTGTATTTGACGGATGAATATCATATGCCATTGGGTAACTGAGAAGGCGATATTCTTTATAGATTAATTATCTATCGTAGTCATAAGTCAGAAGACCTACCGTTTTTCAAGCTATTTTAGCTATACAGAAAAGTCTTGGGCAATAGGAGAACGTACTGTAGACAATAAATAATATAGATTTAATCTATATATGTTTTTGTTTGTAATGCCCTTTTCTGGGCATTTTTTGTTTTATTTAATAATTTATTCATTTAATTAACACTATTCGTATATCTTGTTGCAATAAAAAAATTGGAGGAATAGATTATGAAACAATTTATTAAACATTTATGTTTAATAGCCATTTTTGGATTATTCTTTGCATCACTTGTAAGCTGTGATCTAGATGATTCCAAACCAAAACCAACTCCTGAAGAAGATGCTGTTGTAAGTAGTGAGTTGGAATATACTGGTAGTACTAAATTAGACTACGCAAAGAATTTTAAAATTTATAATTATGAAGGTGGTTATAAATTACTAAGTTTAGTTGATGAAACTAAATATTTAGTTGTACCTGAAGGAAAAGAAGCACCTGAAGATTTAAGTAAAGGTATTACAGTTGTTAATTTACCTGTTCAAAATCTTCTAATTTCTTCAACACCTACTACTTCATTAATTAATGCTATGGGAGATTTAGATAAGATTAAATATACAACAACTAAACTTTCTACATGGTATATTGATGCAGTAAAAGAGAATATGAATAGTGGTAAGCTTACTTATATTGGTGAATATAAAGAACCAGATTATGAAATCTTAGCTTCTAATAAACCAACTATTTCAGTATTCTCAACAATGTTAGATACTGTACCAGAAGTAAAGGAAAAGCTAGATGAATTAGGTATTCCATATATGCTAGATTACGCAAGTAATGAAGATCATCCACTTGCAAGAGTAGAATATACTAAACTATATGGTGCTTTAATTGGTACTAGTCAACAAAATATCAATAAAGTATACAATGCACAAGTTAATTATGTAAAAGAAGTATCAAAGGCTGAAAAGACTGATAAGACAGCTGTTATCTTCTACATTACATCTAAAGGTGTATTATATGTAAGAAATGCTGGTGATTATGTTACTAAGATGTTAACACTTGCTGGTGGTAATTATATTGCACCTGAACTTGGACCAGATAAAACTGGTAATACTAAAATGAGTTTTGAAGATTTCTATTTACAATGTAAAGATGCTGATTTCATTGTATATATTTGGAGTATGGGTGGAAAACCTGCTGATTTAGAAGCCTTTACTAATTTAAATGATGTCTTAAAAGACTTTAAAGCAGTTAAGGAAAATAATGTATGGTGTACTACACCTGATTTCTTCCAAATTGCTGATACTTTAGGATATATGATATCTGACTTAAATGGTATGCTAAATTCTAAAGCTGATACACCTGATTTTACATATTTATTTAGATTAAAGTAAAAGAGAATTAATTATGGAGAATAAAACAAGAAGTACGCTTAGATTTATTATCGTATATGTAGTATTGATTTCATTACTATTATTATCCTTATTCTTGAGCGTTAATATAGGAACTCAAAAAATATCTTTCTTTAGAATATTAGAAGTTATTTTTAATTCCTCTAAATTTACTGGCACAACTGAATATACAATAATTATGAGGATTAGATTACCTAGGCTACTTCTTGCAGGATTGCTGGGAGGTGCTTTAGCACTTTCCGGCTATCTACTTCAGGTATTCTTTAGAAATCCGATTGCTGGTCCTTTTGTATTAGGTATTTCATCTAGTGCAAAGATGTTTGTTGGCTTTGCGATGATAATAATGGCGAAATATATGACTAGTTCACCACTTATTATTCAAGTAATAGCCGCATTATTAGGATCACTTGCAGCAATGGGATTGATTCTCATTTTTTCTAAAAGAGTAAAGAATATGGCTATGTTATTAGTAATTGGGGTAATGATTGGTTATATCTGTGCAGCTATTACTGATTTCTTTATTACTTTTGCTAATGATAGTCAAATTGTTAATTTAACACACTGGTCAATGGGTAGCTTCTCTGGTGCAAAATGGAAGGGAGTACTATTTGCGGCAGTGACAGTCTTACCATTGTTACTAATTACCTTTATTTTCTCTAAGCCAATTGGTGCTTATCAATTAGGTGAAGGATATGCTCAAAATATGGGAATTAATGTTAAAGCTTTTAGAAAGATTATTATTTTACTTAGTAGTTTACTCAGTGCAGTTGCGGCAGCCTTAGTTGGACCAATTTCTTTTGTAGGTATTGCGGTACCGCATATCGCTAAGAAATTATTAAATACTGCCAAACCAATTGTCGCAATTCCAGCAGTATTTTTAACTGGTTGTGTGTTCTGTATTTTCTGTGATTTAATTGCTAGAACTATCTTCTCACCAGTAGAACTTGCGGTAGGAACTGTTACATCAATCTTTGGTGCACCAATTGTTATTATATTATTAGTTAAGAAACATCGAGGTAAGGAATAATGGAAAAAGATGAATATTATTTTTCTACTTCAGATTTAGTTGTTGGTTATAATAAACAACCATTAATTAGTGATATTAATATTAAATTAAAAAGAGGAGAGATTTTAACCTTAATTGGTCCTAATGGTGGTGGAAAATCAACAATTCTTAAATCTATTTGTAAATATTTAGATAAGATTGCAGGGACAATCTATATTGATAATCAAGATTTAAAGAATGTAAGTTTTAAATCTTTATCAACTAAATTAAGTGTAGTTTTAACGGAAAGAATTAAGACCGAACTTATGACCTGTTATGATGTAGTAGCAGCTGGAAGATATCCATATACTAATAGTTTTGGCATTCTAACGGAAAAAGATCATGAAATGGTTGAAAAATGTTTGGAAAGAGTTGGAGCATTAGATATTAAAGATCGTGATTTTTCCATGATTAGTGATGGTCAAAAGCAAAGAATTATGCTTGCAAGAGCAATCTGTCAAGAACCGGAAATTATTATTCTTGATGAACCTACTTCCTTCTTAGATATTAGACATAAGATTGAATTATTAGATATACTGCATGAAATGGCTAAAGAAGAGAATATTGCGGTAATAATGTCTTTACATGAAATAGATTTAGCTCCCAAGATTTCTGATTATGTAATGTGCGTTAAGGGAGAAACTATCTATAAATTTGGTAAACCTAAAGATATCTTTAATAATGAATTAATTAAAGAATTATATGATTTAAAAGAAGGCAGCTATAATTATTTATTTGGTAGTGTAGAATTAGAAAAGCCAAATACTGATCCTAATATCTTTGTGATATCTGGTGGTGGTAGTGGAGTTAGTTATTTTCGAGAATTACAAAAGCTTAATAAAGCTTTTATTAGTGGTATCTTATATGAAAATGATATCGATTATGTTCTTGCAACCGATCTTGCAACAGAAATCATTAAGATTCCTGCATTTGAAATGATTAATGATTTAATTATTGATGAAGCTAAAAAAGCTATTGACAAATGTTCAATTATTATTGATACTCATCCAATAATTGGACCATTAAATTCATTCTTATTAGATTTAACTCAATACGCAAAAGAAAACAATAAAACAATTATCGATAATTTAGAGGAAATATAAAGATGAATAAAGCACCTAGATTATTAATTGCTGGAACATCGAGTGGTAGTGGTAAAACAACAATTACGATGGGAATCCTTAAACAATTAAAGAATTTACAATTGAATACTGCTGCTTTTAAATGTGGACCAGATTATATTGATCCCATGTTTCATAAAGAAGTATTAAAGACTCCTTCTAATAATTTAGATGCATTTATGCTCAGTGATGACAGCATATTATCAATCTTTAATGAAAATAAGGGTCAAGATATTTCTATTATTGAAGGAGTAATGGGTTATTATGATGGTATTAATGCTCTATCTTATGATGCATCAAGCTATCATTTAGCTAAAATATTAAAAGCTCCAACAATTTTAGTTGTTAATTGTAAAGGAATATCTAGTTCAATTTTGGCTATTATTAAAGGATTCATTACTTTAAAAGAAGATAACCTTATTAAAGGTGTTATCTTGAATAATATTTCAGAGAAAGTATATAATGACATAAAAAAACAAATTAATGAAATCTTTCCTAAATTACATGTATTAGGATATGTTCCTAAATTACCAAAGGATTGTTTGATTGAAAGTAGACATTTAGGGCTTGTTACCGCAAAAGAGATTGATAATTTAAATGATAAAATTAATCAAATAGTAGATATTATTAAAAAGACGATTGATTTTAATTTATTAATGGAAATTGCTAATAGTGCACCATTATTAGAGAATAATATATTAGAATTTAATAAAGTAGGTAATGTTAAAATTGGTGTAGCATATGATGAAGCATTCTGTTTTTATTATGATGCTAATCTCAAACTTTTGGAGAAATTAGGTGCTGAATTAATCTATTTTAGTCCAATCCATGATGACTTGATTCCGGATATTGATGGTTTATATATTGGTGGAGGTTATCCTGAATTATATTTAGATCAATTAAGTAAGAATAAGAAGATGTTAAATACAATTAAAGAATTAATTAATAACAAGCTTCCTTGTCTTGCGGAATGTGGTGGTTTTATGTATTTAGGACATCATATTGATGGATATGAAATGGTTAATTATTTAGATAATGATGCTAATAATCAAAATAAATTAGTTCGTTTTGGTTATGTTACATTGACAGCAAAGAATAATAATCTAATTTTAAATAAAGATGAAGAAATAAAAGGACATGAATTCCATTATTATGATACGAATAATAATGGTACATCCTTTGAATTAATCAAGACTAATGGAATTAAATATGAAGCAGTAATTTCTAATGAATCATTATATGCTGGCTTCCCGCATCTTCATTTTTATTCAAATCCGAAAGCTGCTATTAACTTTGTAAAAAAATGTCTTGAATATAGGAGCAAATTATGATTAATATCAAACCTGAAGATATTGAAAAAAGAAGTTTTGAAATAATTAGTGAAGAATTAAAGGAAAAAGGAATCATTCTTGATCCTATTAATGAATTAGTTATTAAAAGAGTAATTCATACGAGTGCTGATTTTGATTATGCAACTAATTTAGTCTTTTCTAATAAGGCTACATTAATCGGAATTGAGGCGTTAAAAAAGGGCTGTGATATTGTAACTGATACGAAGATGGCTCAAGCTGGTATTAATAAAAGAGTATTAGCTAGTTTAGGTGGTGAAGTTCATTGCTTTATGAGTGATGAAGATGTTGCAGTAGAAGCTAAGAAACGTGGAGTTACTAGAGCAACTATTTCAATAGAAAAAGCCGCAAAGCTTAATAAACCTTTTATTCTTGCGATTGGTAATGCTCCAACTGCACTAATTGAATTAAAGAAATTAATTGATGAAAAGAAAATTAATCCAATATTAATTATTGGTGTTCCTGTTGGCTTTGTTAATGTCGTTGAAGCCAAAGAATTAATTATGGAAACAGATGTACCATATATTGTCGCAAGAGGTAGAAAAGGTGGATCAAATGTTGCGGCAGCAATTGTTAACGCAATGCTTTATCAAATAACTAGATAATATGGATAATTATATAATTAAAGATAATAAACAATTAAGATTAGGATATACAACCGGAACATGTGCAGCTTCAGCTACTAAAGCAGCTGCCATTATGCTTTTAAAGAATGAAGATGTTAGTAAATTAGTTGTTCATACTTTAAAAGGAGTCGATTTTAATATTGATATCTTAGATATTAATAAAGGAGTAGATTTTGTATCATGTGCTGTTAGAAAAGATGGTGGTGATGATATTGATGCTACTCATAATATGTTAATTTACTCAAGTGTAAGAAAGATTAAAGAAAAGAAAATTATCATTGATGGTGGTATTGGAATCGGTAGAGTCACTAAAAAAGGATTAGACCAAGAAGTGGGCTTTGCCGCAATCAATTCTACTCCCCGGAAAATCATTAATGAAGAATTGACTAAAATCATTAATGAAACTGGTTATAATGGAGGTCTAGAAGTAATTATTAGTGCTCCAGAGGGTGAAATAATTGCTAAAAAAACTTTTAATCCACGATTAGGAATTGAAGGGGGAATTTCAATTATTGGTACCACGGGTGTTGTAGAACCAATGAGTGAAGATGCAATCATCGATACTATTAAATTAGAAATCAAGATGAAGAAAGAAAATCATCAAGATATTCTAATTATTACTCCTGGTAATTATGGGGCTAGCTTTATCAAAGATAATTATGATATTAATGAAGATAACATCATTATGTGTAGTAATTATATAGGTGATGCGTTAAACTATGCAAGTTTTGTTGGCTTTAAGAAGATTATTTTAATTGGTCATATCGGTAAAATGGTAAAGCTGGCTAGTGGAATGTTTAATACTCATTCTAAATATGGTGATGGAAGAAAAGAAATATTTACATCAGTTGGTTTAATTCATGGATTATC
>ONHH01000121.1 GCA_900317575.1 uncultured Bacillota bacterium
GATGAAGTTATTCCTAATAACCCAAATATGAGTAGTGGCGAGAATACTAATAATAATACTGATGATGTAATTATTACTCCTAAGAAAGTAATAAACGAAAATCATGTAGATTTTAAAGGAGAAACTTTAACAATTCTTTGTGATGAAGTAGAATATACTGATCCAAGAAATGATAATTATACATTTTCTGATAAAAAACAGAGAATTAAAGAACTTGAATATATAGAAAGTGCATATAATTGTAAAATAGAATATTTTATTGCTAATTATTTCTCTGTTTTTGACACTTTATTTTACGCACTTCCAGATAAATATCAAGATACAGATGCTAGTAGTTTTAGAGAGGCTCATAATAGGGGAATTGCTCCTGAACAATTTATTGATTTTTGTAGTGGAGTTTTTAAATCATTTTCTGCTTCAGAGTATAATTCTGATTTGGAATATAACCAACGTTACACTAATTTATATGAGGAAGCAGTGGCTTTGTATAGTAAAAATATTGTTTTACATTATACACCATTATCTGTTTATATTAATCCGCGATTAGATTCTATACAACCTGATTATTATCCATATGTAAATTTTGATGAGATAGATGGAATTGAAAATAATAAGTATTATCAAAAACAAGACATGGAATTAATGCTTAACTATGCGGAAGATTATAATAAACCGTATCAATATCCAGCTGATATTAAGCCGGTATTACCAGTTATGGAATTATCTTCATCATATCTTTCAACGATACAATCAATGATGAAATATGAGATAGAAATATTTGATCCTGCATTTAATGGGTATCCAACTTTAGAAAAATGGTTAACTGCTTCAATTAATTCTTCTAATCGTATATTTCAAATTAGAAATTATTTATTACATGGATTTAATTATAAAAATTTAACTGATACTATATATTATGATCAATATCCAAATTTTAGTAACTATATTGGGTATCCATATAACGCAAAAAGATTAGATTATTATCAAGCATTATGTGCAAATGAAGGTAAGATATTAGATAGCATTGATGATGATATTTATGCTGATATATTAGATCAATCATTACTAGATATTAATAATGCAGTTGAAGATTCGACTGATTATTCAAAATTAGATTATTCTGAAATTGAAAAAATGTATAATGATTTTCTAAATGCTGAGATGAGTAATAGTGATTATGCATTTTTACCATATATAACAGACATTAATGAAAACACAATTATTCCTGGGACATATTATTCATATAAAATAGTTAATGATTGTTTAAGAACTACCACTTTTAATGATTTAGAATTATTTGATTTAATGGTTGATTTAGCTGAAGGTTTTGAACATTCTGTGGATGTTGAATATGAAAAATATATAAAAAAATGTGGTTCTTATTCAGCGTGTATAGATTATATTAATCAAATAAGAAGTCTACCAATTAAGATTGATAAATTTGAATTAATTAAAAAATATATCATTCATAATTGGGGTAAGGTTCGTTTATTTGAATATAAACCAATTGAATTTCAGACACGTTTTCGTCTTGGCGATTTTGGCCCTATTGAATTAAATTATTTAATTGAAATAATCGAAAAATATGCTAATAAAGAACTTGTTTATAATGAGGAAGATAGTTATTATTATTATATAAAAATAGTAATAGATCATATGCTAAAAAAAGAAAATGAATAATTATTTAGCATAATAAAAAGACACTGAATTTAATTTAATTCAGTGTCTTCTTTTACTAATTAGCACTGCTTAAGGCTTCAATAAGAGCTAACGCTAGTTGATCTGCACAACTTGTAGGTCTTGGACCACAAGTATTACCTTGAAGTAAATTAATTGCTTCTTGTGCAGGACGACCTTCCAGTAAAATACCAATTGCTTTTAAATTACCGTTGCAGCCACCAAGGAAGCCTAAATTGTGAATTTTGTTTTCTTCATCAAGATCAAAATTGATTAAACGAGAACAAACTGCTCTTGATGGAGTGTATTCAAAATGTTTCATTTCCTTTACCTCCTTGCATATATATTATACTATATATATAATGTTTATTTGTGGTATTTGCTTAAAAGATATCATCCTTTAAGAATAGATCAAAATGTTTTCCTGTCTTTAAACTAATGATTCTAATATTAGTTATGGCCTCATCAATTAGTGTTTCATAATCAAATTTCTTTTCTTGTGCTTCAGCCATATCTGGACGTGGTTTAATTTGTGGATGTTTTGGAACAAAGACCGTACAGCAATCTTCATAAGGTCTAATAGATATATCATAAGTATTAATTTTACGACTAATTTCGATTATTTCACTCTTATCCATTGTCGCAAGCGGTCTAATAATTGGCATACTTACAACACTTTCAATTGTATTAATACTTTCTAAGGTTTGGGATGCTACTTGTCCAATATTCTCACCATTGATTATCGCATTACCACCACGATTTTTTCCTAATCTTTCAGCTATACGATACATCATTCTTCGCATAATAGTGATACAATAATCATCACGACAATAATCATAAATCGCTTTTTGAATTTTTGTAAAAGGAACGACTAGAAGATTAATTGATTGATATTCGGTATAGGGTGTTAATACTTCTAATAAATCAATTACTTTTTGTAAACTATTATCAGATGTATAAGGAGGAGACGCAAAATGAATTGCTTCAACATGTAGTCCTTTTCTTACTGCTAAAAATCCTGCCACAATTGAATCAATTCCCCCACTAATCATGAGTTCAACCTTACCCATAGATCCAGCAGGAAGTCCACCTAGTCCTTGATAGTTTTTAACATAAATAAAAGCACCTTCATCTCTTAAATCAATATTTAGTGTTAGATCAGGATGATGAACATCAGCTTTTAGATTATCAATATTTTTAAATAAATAACGAGCTATTTCTTGACTGATTTCTAAACTATGTAAGGGATAATTCTTATCAGCTCGATTAGTATCAACTTTAAAAGTAAAATTCTTATTTGGCATATTTTCTTTTAAGACTCTTAAAGCACATTCTTTAATCATATCGATATCTTTATCACATCTTTCAGCTAAACTAAAAGAATAGATTCCTGGTATCTTTTCAAGGATGGGAATGATTTTATTTTCATCCTCACCATTTAAGATAATATAGAAACGCATGGAGCAATCTAAATAATCTAATTTTTCAAAATCTTTTAAAGCTCTTTTAATAGTGAATTTCATTCGATCAGTAAATTGTTTACGATTACTTTTCTTTAAACTTAATTCACCATATCTAATTAATATACGATCAATCATTATTTTAATCCTATTTCTTTAATATTTTTAATTAAGATTTTAATATCTTCCATAGTATTTTCTTTATTTAAAGATATTCTAATGGAATTAATGGGATTTAAATTATTTCCAAAATAAGGAAGAATATAATTTAAAGTTGGTTCGCTATCTTTTGATTTAGAATTACAAGCTGAACCAGTTCCTACAATAATTCCTCTTTCATCGAGTAAATGAAGAACAGTTTCCGCATGCATATATTTAAAATTAATATTTAAGATATATGGCGAATAATAATTAGTACTTCTAATTAATACAAGATGTTCTAGATTTTCTAATTCATTTACTAGATATTGATATTTTTTTAATACATCGTAATAATCTTTCGGTAAAAGATTTCTTTCAATTATTTTTGATGTTGTTACACACCCCGCAAGATCTAAGGTTCCTGGTCTTAAACTATTTTGTTGATGACCACCTTTTAAGAACGATAATTCAATTTTATCATTATAAATTAAACAACCAGTTCCTTTGATTCCTCCTAATTTATGAGAACTTAGAACCATAAAATCTAGATCATTGAAATCAAAATCATTAGGAATTTTGGAAAATCCTTGAACACAATCGACATGTAATTTAATCTTAGGATATTGTTTTTTAATATCAATTATTTCTTTAATTGGTTGAATACTACCTATAATATTATTAACCCACATAATGGAGATTAAAATGGTATTATTCTTAATACTATCTTTAAGTTCATTAATATCGATGATTCCATCTTTAGTTGGTTTTAGATATGTTACATCAAGTCCTCTATTTTCTAAATCTTTAAAGACATTTAATACTGACGCATGCTCCATAATGGAAGTTATAACATGACATCCTTTATTTAGATAACGATTTAAATAACCATAAAGAGCAGTATTATTTCCTTCAGTAGCTCCAGATGTAAATAAGATTTCTTTATGATAAAGCTTTAATTTATCAATAATATTTTGTTTTGCTTTAAGATATAAAGCATTACTCTTTTGTCCTTCATGATATAGAGTTTCGGAATTATACCAATATTCTTTATTGATTCTTTGATGTAATTCTAAGATATCTTCATCAGGTTTAGTAGTTGCTGACCAATCAAAATACAACATATTATTACCTACTTTCTTATCAATTATATCATATTTTTTCCTATTCTTCCACTTGTAAAATCTTATTTAATAAAAAAAAGAATAAAATATGATAGAATATAATTAATGGTGGTGATATCAATGACTGAAGAAATTAAATCATATGAAGAAGCAGTCGCACGTAAAAATGAATTAAAAGAAAAAATTAATCAATATAATGAAGCCCTCTTTAATGAACAAGAACTCCCTTTTTCTGAAGAAGAAATCGATGATATGATGGCTGAATATCAATATCTAGAAGATGAATTAGCTCTAACTGAAGAAGAAAAAATTGAACGTTTAGAAGCTGATGAAAAAGAAGTACTTGAAGATGGAACTGTAGTTAAGGTCGATTCAGTATTTGATAAATTACATTTTACTTTTTATATTTATGCGATTTATACTTTAGTAATTGTTTTATTTAGCTGCGTATTCTCTTTACAAATTGGTAATAATATCTCTTCAAAACTTCTTGAAGCAAATTTTCAAAAAGTCTATGAAGAAACTAATAATCCCTTAATTATGTTTCAAGATTCATCCTATATTATGGGAGAAGGTGCTTATTGGTTTAAAGTCTTATTTGGTTTCTTAATTGTTCCATTAAGCCTATTAATTTTATCAATAATATGTTTTATATTAACTTTTAAGATGAATAAATTTAATCGCCGGGCTTTTTTAATTGTCCTTTTAATACATGTTGCGGTAACAGTAATTGGATTATTATTAATCTTCTTTATTAGATTATATAAATCAGCATCGGAATATTATGATAATATAGCATATTATTATTTTGCGTATAGCTATTATAGTTAGGATAAGACAATGAAGATAATTAATTCTAAGAATAATCCCTTAATCGTTAATTTAAATAAATTAAAGGATAAAAAGAATCGAAATATTGAACATAAATTTATTATTGAAGGTCTTCATTTAGTTAAAGAAGCATATAATGATAAATGCTTATTAATGGTATTAAGTACTGATGAAGAATTATTAAAAGAATTTAAGGTGGAAACCATTTTAGTAAATGATGAAATCATCAAAAAATTATCTAATACTCTAAATCCTCAAAAAATAGTCGGAATTGCAGAATTAAAAGAACAAGAATTAACAAATGATGAAAAAAGAATTGTTCTATTAGATGATATTCAAGATCCGGGAAATATGGGAACCATTATTAGAACTGCGGCTGCCTTAGGATATGATGCGGTAATATCAAGTTTAAATAGTGTTGATTATTACAATGATAAAGTTATTAGAAGTTCACAAGGAGCTATCTTTAAAATTAAAATCCTCAATAATGATTTAATTACTTCAATTAATCAATTAAAGAAATTATCATTTCATCTATATGGAACAAGCTTAAAGGCTAATATTTTAATTGAAAACATTACAAAGAATGAAAAGCTTGCGGTAATCTTTGGTAATGAAGCTCATGGTGTATCAAAAGATATTTTAGATATGTGTGATGAATTATTCAAGATTGAAATGAAGAATAATGTTGAAAGCTTAAATGTTGCGGTAACATCAGCTATTATTCTTTATGAATTAAGTAAATAATCCAAAGTTAGTAGAATAAAATCTACTAACGTTTTCATCAATTATAGGAATAGATATTAGTTTAACTAATAACGAAAATAGTTTATACTACCCTCAAGATTATAATCAAGGTAATGTCAGTAATCAGTTTATTAAGTCGGTTATTTATCATGAAATTTTGCACTAGTTTATACTTGAAATTGGATATAATGCTAGTCAAACTTATCAATCTTTATTTGAAAAAACTAGACTTAATGAAGGATTAACACCATATAGTATTGAATATGTTACATAATTTGTTATTAATGATAATGATAAGAGTAATTATTTCGATTTTCCTGGTGGATTTGGTGGTATAATATATATGTATATTAATAAAAATGCAACAAATGAATTGTTCTATTTTGAGGCATATAAATTTTTAA
>ONHH01000024.1 GCA_900317575.1 uncultured Bacillota bacterium
TATATTATTGAACTAAGATAATGCATGGTATCTATATTCATTTTAGTAACATATTCATTAGTTTTACTATCATATTCTTCATAATAGAGTTCAAAATCATGATTACTATATGTTTTATTTGGAGTTATTATTTCAAATTCATCAATTAATTTACTTATATTACTTAAGGTTACATAACATTTATCATCATTAATTAAAAGTTTTGGAAATGCTTCATAATATACACCAGTTATTCCAAGTGTATTAAATGTATTAATTCTCCCTTCTTTAAGTTCTACATCATTCCAATATCTTTTTTCATAGGCTTTTAATATTTTTATCTGTTCTAAATATGGAAGGATATTATTTGGTATGATTAAATAATTAGTAAAATCTGGTACAATTAAATCGTAGTCTATAACATAAGCAATGTTATAATATTTTGCATAGCTATATAAGTAATTGATGTAGTGAGTGGTCGTTTTCCTCTTACTTATGAATTCTTCATAATCTATATCATTAACTAATTCACAAGAGAAACCATTTTTATCATTTATAATTACTATTTCTGGATAAGGAACCTCTATTTCTAATGCTTTTAAATAATAATAGAATAATGAATCAGATAATTTATCTACTTTACCATTAACTTTTAAATCATAATAGTTATAAAAATTTATTTCTCTTTCTTTAAATGCTATTCTACTCTTAAGTCTTGTTACTAGCAATTCAAAATCTTCATCGCTTAAGTTAGTAAAAGCATCATCATATTTAAATCTAATAGATTCTACTAAATCTAAATTATCATACGTTCCATTACCAGATATATATGCTACAAATAGACGATATCCATAATATCTATCATTTCTTTTTTCAACTATTTCGATAAGTATTTTTTTATTATCTATAAGATAAGTATTTTTAATGTCGTTGTAATCATAAGGATAAGGTCTTTCAATTGCATATCTAGTAATACTATTTCTATTTTTTGGTATAGAATAATAAGTGTCTTTTTTATATAATATTTTAGATTTACCTGTTAATTCCCCTATATAATCTTCACTAAATCTAAAATAGCGTTTTATATCTTGATATAGTGGTGAAAATTCAACAAATATACCACTTGTTCCAGAAAAAGTACCCATTATATTATATTTAATATCATCAAAATGCTCTTCAAACTTTACAAAACTTAGATCCTTTTCTTCTTGTTCTTTATCTCTATCTTTCTTACAACTAGTTACTATAAATATAGATAATATTATGATAAATAATAATATACATTTTTTCATAACTCATACCTCTTTTGAATTATACCATGTTTTAACCTTTTTTACCAAATAAAAAGATTCCTCTAATAAGAGGAATCCTATTTTATTAATTATTCTACGAATTCAATGATTGCCATTTCTGTTGCGTCACCTCTACGTGGACCAAGTTTTAATACTCTTGTATATCCACCGTTACGGTTAGCAAATTTTGGAGCAATTTCACTAAATAGTTTTTGAATAGCGTAATTGTTTTCTTCGTCTTTTTCAAAACGTACAAGTTTAGCTGCTTGTCTTCTAGCTGCTAAGTCGCCTTTTTTACCTAATGTAACCATTCTATCAGCTAATTTTCTTAATTCTTTAGCTTTTGCTACAGTAGTTTCAATACGGCCATTTAATATTAAATCAGTTACTAAGTCACGGAATAGGGCTTTACGCTCAGCACTATGTTGACTAAATCTGCGATATTCTGCCATTTTAATCTCCTTCTATCTTTCGATTATTCTTCATCATCTGATTCATCTTCATCTTCATCATCTAAATCAAAGTTGAAAGTACTATTCTTTAAACTTAAGCCTTTAGAGTGAAGAACTTGGATTACTTGTTTTAATGATTTACGTCCTAAGTTTCTGATCTTCATCATTTCTTCTTCTGTCTTATCGATTAAATCACGAACTGTATTGATTTGTGCTCTCTTTAGACAGTTATAAGGACGAATATCTAAGCCTAATTCCTCTAGAGGTAGATCTAATAAGACATTGTCTACCTTTTCTTTTTCTTGAGTCATGTAATCTTTTTGAGCAATTTCAGTATTTAATGTTTCGATTACTTCATAATGATTGATTAAGAATCTAGCAGCAAGAGTGATTGCGTTAGTAGCAGTGATTGAACCATTAGTCCAAACTTCTATAACTAATTGATCACAGTCGAAATCATCTTCATAACGAGTCTTACTAACTTCATATTTACAACGATCTACTGGAGTAAATATTGAATCTATTGCAAGATAGCCATTTAGACGAGTATATTCATCTTTACAATATAATTTATTGTTTTCAGTACTTGATACATAACCTACACCATTACGTACTAATAGACGCATATCTAAAGTTTTACCTTTTGATAAAGTACAGATTACTTGATCTTTATTAACTACTTCGATGAAATCTTGTCCTTCAACATTAATTTGACCTGCTGTTACTGCAAATTCATTATCAGTATCATTAGTGAAATTAAGAGAAACTTCATATGTTTGATCTTGATCACCAAAATCACCTTTTTCACAATCTTCACGATTAATAGTAAAGATAATGTTTTTAATATTAAGAATGATTTCAGTTACATCTTCTTTAATTCCTTCAACTGCACAGAATTCATGAGCTACGCCTTCAATTTTTACCGCAAGTGCTGCTGCACCTGGGATTGAAGAGATAAGAACTCTTCTTAAAGAATTACCTAAAGTCATACCATAGCCACGTTTAAGTGGTGATATTTTTAACTTACAGTAATTATCATCAACAGTTCCATCTTCAAGTGGAATTAGCTCTAATTTTGGTTTTATAAATTCAATTCTTTTATTCATTAATTCCTCCTATAAAAGTATGAATTGTGTATTTATTGTATAGTTTATCTCTTATACGTGACGAGGTTTTGGAGGACGACAACCATTATGTGGAATTGGTGTTACGTCTTGAATTGAAACAATTTGTAAATGTGCTACTTGTAAAGCTCTAATTGCTGATTCACGACCTGGGCCTGGACCTTTAACTACAACTTCTACTTTTTGCATACCATTATCTACAGCTGTTTTGCCTGCAGCTTCTGCTGCTGTTTGTGCTGCGAATGGAGTAGACTTTTTACTACCTTTAAAGCCAACTGCACCTGCAGATGACCATGCAACTACATTACCTTCAGGATCAGTAATAGTTACAATTGTATTATTATAAGTTGAGTGAATATGAGCAACTCCTAATGGAACGCTCTTCTTAACTCTACGTTTACGAACTACTTTTTGTGCCATTATTTGTTACCTCCTATTATTTCTTCTTATTAGCTACTGTCTTAGCAGGGCCTTTTCTTGTACGAGCATTTGTTCTTGTTCTTTGACCTCTTACAGGAAGACCTTTACGATGTCTAAGTCCACGATAGCTTCCAATTTCCATTAATCTCTTGATATCCATTGCGGTATCACGACGTAAGTCACCTTCTACCTTATGTTGTGCTACGCCTTGACGGATTAATGTTAATTCTTCTTCATTTAAATCTTTTACTCTTTTAAGTGGATCAATACCAGCATCTGCTAAAATTTTAGCTGCTGTTGGTCTACCGATACCATAAATATATGTTAATGAAATTCCAATATTCTTTTCATTTGGAATATCAACACCTGCGATACGTGCCATATTATGCCTCCTCTTATCCTTGTCTTTGTTTGTGTTTAGGGTAAGCAGAGCAAATTACCATAACACGTCCATGTCTTTTAATTACTTTACATTTATCACAAATAGGTTTAACTGATGGTCTAACCTTCATGTGTGTTACCTCCTAAATTTTAAAACAACGAATTGTTTATTGCTCATTAAATATTAATCGTTATTTATAACGATATGTAATTCGTCCACGTGTTAAATCATATGGCGATATTTCGACAGTCACTTTATCACCTGGTAAAATGCGGATCGTATGCATACGTATTTTACCAGAAACGTGGGCTGTAATAACTTGACCATTTGCGGTAAGCTTTACTTTAAATACAGTATTAGGTAATACTTCAACGACTGTTCCTTCGGTTTCAAATACATCATTCTTTGACATTATTCTTCTCCTATACCGCCAGCATTAATTGAATTTCTTTAGTGCTTCAACGATTAAATTAGTAGTATGTTCAGCACTCTTATTAGAATCAATAGTTATAAGAAGATTTCTTTTCTTATAATATTCAATTAATGGTTCTGTTTGTTCGCTATATATAGCAAGTCTTGTCTTAATTGTTTCTTCGTTATCATCTTTTCTTTGAATTAATGGAGCACCACATACATCACAAATACCATCTTTCTTTGGTTTCTTTGTAACTAAATTGTAGCTTGCGTCACATTTAGAACATAAACGACGATTAACAATTCTTTGAATAATTAATTTATGATCAACATCTAGATCGATTGTAGCATCTAGTTTCATTCCTAATTCTTTTAGAATATCATTTAATTTATCTGCTTGATTAATATTTCTTGGAAATCCATCAAGTAGGAAACCTTTTTTACAATCATCTTGACTTAAACGATCTTTAACAAGACCACATGTAACTTCATCAGGTACAAATTTACCATTGTCAATTAGTTCTTTAGCAATTTTACCTAATTCAGTTTGATTCTTTATTGCTTCACGAAACATGTCTCCAGTTGAGATATGGGGGATGCCGTAGATCTTAACTAAGTCTGCGGCAGCAGTCCCCTTACCAGAACCAGGAGCACCTAGTAATATTAGATGCATTAATTCTTTCTCCTTTTGATCATTTTACATGAAGCCACGATAGTCTTGAGACTGAGTAGCTGTCTTAATTTGCTTAAATGTCTCAATGGCTACACCAACTACGATCATTAATGATGTACCACCAATTTGTACACTTGATGGTAAGTTAGTAAAGATTAAACCTACAATCATTGGTAATGCCGCAAGAATAGCTAAGTATGTTGCGCCTAGTAGGGTAATCTTAAATAATACTTTTGAAATATATTGAGCTGTTGCTTCACCAGGTTTAACACCAGGAATATAAGCATTTTGCTTCTTTAAGTTATCACTAATCTTATCTGGATTAATTTGTAAGAAAGAATAGAAGAAGCTAAAGATAAATATTAAAATAATATATATAGCAAATCCTATTGGTTTCTTGAAACTAAATACGATTGTCCACCATTCACTTACTGTCTTACCACTATTTTCTAAGAAATTAATAATAGTTGTAGGGAAAGATAAAAGTGTTGATGCGAAGATTACTGGGATAACTGAAGCACTATTAAGCTTTAATGGAATATTTGAATCTTGATTTCCAGCAAATCTTGATGCAGCTGGACGGTTAGCATATTGAATAGGAATCTTTCTTACTAAACCTTCCATCCATACAACACCAACAATTATTGCAACGAATAGTAATAATACTAATACATAATACAAGATACCTTGCCATTGTAATACGCCATCAGTATAATAAGTACCTGTCTTAGATCCTAAGAAGTATTCCCAAAGTGATGTCATCATTGTAGGGAAGCTTGCGATGATACCAGCAGTAATCATCATTGAAGCACCATTACCAACACCATGAGCACTCATTTGATCGGCAAGCCATAGTACAAATGCTGAACCAGCTGTTACTACTAATGCCATATAAATATATGTAAAGATATCATATTCAGTATTAGGAACATATTGGAAGAATTGATAATTGTAGCTTACTTTGTAACCAACAATTAATGCAAGACCTTCAACAAATGCAAGGAATAGAGCGATGTAACGAGTCCATCTATTTAATTTTTCTTTTCCTGCTTCACCTTCTTCTGCCCATTCAGCAAATTGAGGTACGATATCCATTTGTAATAATTGAACAATGATACTAGCGTTAATATAAGGGCTAATACCTAAAGCTAGAATTGAGAAGCTTTGTAAAGCACCACCGGTAAAGATATCTAAGAATCCAAAGATTGATGTAGATGTAGTACCCTGAGAAAATTCTACAAAAGGTAATCTAATATGTACACCAACACGCCAGATAAATAGGCATAAAGCTGTAAATAATATTGCAAGAATTAATTTCTTATTCTTTGAAAAGAATGCAGCCATCTTACTTGCCCTCGATTGTTCCGCCAGCTTTGACTATTTTTTCTTCAGCAGCCTTTGATAACTTAGCTACTTTAAATGTTAATGCTTTATCTAATTCGCCAACTGCGAGTACTTTAACTCCTTCATATTCCTTTTTAATTAAGCCGACTTTCTTTAGTGATTCACTATCAACTACAGCACCAGCTTCAAATTTGTCATTAATTTGTTTTAAATTAACAACTGCATATTCATGAGCGTGAATATTTGTAAAACCTCTCTTAGGAATACGTTTGAATAATGGAGTTTGTCCACCTTCATAACCAGGTCTTACACCTCTTCCACGAGCATTTTGTCCCTTAGTTCCACGGCCAGCTGTTTTACCAGTTCCGCTTCCAATTCCACGACCTACTCTTTTACGATCACGTACTGCACCATCAGCAGGTTTTAATTCATTTAATTTCATTGTTTGCCTCCTACTCTTCTTCAACAGTTACTAAATGAGCAACTGTTTTAGCCATTGCTTTAACTTCTGGATTATTAGGACGGTAAGAAACAGAACCTACTTTTCCTAAACCTAAAGCTTTTAGAGTGGCTTTTTGATTCTTAGTGATGCCAATAGGACTTCTAAATAATGTAATTTTTAATTGATTTTTATCAGCCATAGTTCTCACCTATTAAAGAATTTCTTCTTTAGCCTTTCCTCTAACTTGTGCAACTTCTTCAGCTGTACGTACTTGCATTAAAGCATTGAATGTAGCTCTAACAATATTAATTGGTGTATTTGAACCTTGTGATTTAGATACGATATCTTGGATACCAGCAAGTTCTACTACGTTACGAACAGGACCACCTGCTACGATACCAGTACCTTCAGGAGCTGGTTTAAGAAGTACTCTACCAGCATCTTGAACACCGATAATTTCATGAGGAATAGTAGTACCTACAACTGGAACATTAATAACATTCTTTTTAGCATCTGCTAGTGCTTTCTTGATAGCTTCAGGAACTTCACCAGCTTTACCAGTACCGAAACCAACACGGCCTTTACGGTCACCAATAACTACTAAAGCAGCAAAACGCATTCTACGACCACCTTTTACTACTTTGGTAATACGATTAATGGTAACAACACGTTCTTCGAATTCTTTTTCTTCTTCTCTTCTATTTTGCTTTTCCATGTGTTACCTCCTAGAATTTTAATCCTGCTTCTCTTGCAGCATCTGCTAAAGCTTGAACTCTACCATGATATAAGAAACCAGCACGGTCAAATACAACTTCTGTAATACCAGCTTTTAAAGCTCTTTCAGCTAGAGTTTTACCTACTAATTTAGCAGCTTCTACATTAGAACCATTCGCAAATTTATTTTCCTTTTCAAAGCTAGAACTAGAAACTAGTGTAATACCTTTAGTATCATCAATAATTTGAGCAGAAATATTCTTATTAGAACGGAATACTGCAAGACGAGGTCTTTCAGTAGTACCACTTAATGTTCTACGAATATGTTTATGACGTTCAGCTCTAGCAATTTTCTTATCTTGAATCTTAATCATATTATACTAAGTCTCTCCTTTCTATTTAGCTTTCTTTCCTTCTTTACGACGAATATATTCGCCATGATAGTGGATACCTTTACCTTTATATGGTTCAGGTTTACGTACTTTACGAACATTAGCCGCAAATTCACCAACTAGTTGTTTATCAGCACCAGTTATATGAATTTCAGTTGGATTAGGAACAGTTACAGTTAAGCCCTTAGGTACTACGAATTCTACTGGATGAGAATAACCAGCAGCAAGTACTAATTTAGTACCTTGTAATTGAGCACGGTAACCAACACCAACAATTTCAAGAACCTTTTCAAATTGTTCATTTACACCAACTACCATATTATGGATGTTAGCACGAGTTGTTCCATGTAATGAACGATGAATACGATCATCACTTGGACGAGTAACATGAATTTCAGTTCCTTCTACTTTAACACCAATTTCCTTATTAAATGTGTAAGATAATTCACCTTTGCCACCTTTAACAGTAATTGTATTATCTTTTACTTCAACAGTAACGCCTGCAGGAATAGTAATAGGTTTATTTCCAATTCTTGACATATATCCTCCTACCAAACATAAGCAATGACTTCGCCACCAAGTTTTTGTTTTCTTGCTTCACGATCAGTCATAACTCCGTTTGAAGTTGAAATTACTGCAATACCTAAACCATTAAGAACTTTTGGAAGTTCAGTTGATTTAGCATATACTCTAAATCCAGGTTTACTAATTCTCTTTAAACCTTTAATTACTCTTTCCTTATTAATGTACTTAAGAGTTACTTTAATAACACCTTGTTTTCCATCTTCAATCTTTTCATATTCTGCAATGTAACCTTCATTCTTTAAAACATTAAGAATTTCAAGTTTAATTCTTGATGCAGGTAATTCTACTTCTTGATGTTTTGCTTGATTAGCATTACGAATTCTAGTTAACATATCTGCAATTGGATCAGTCATCATAATTGTCTAGACCTCCTTCTTACCAGCTTGACTTTGTAACGCCAGGAATTTGTCCTTTATATGCAAGATCTCTTAAGCAGCAACGGCAAAGTTTGAACTTGCGATATACAGAATGAGGGCGTCCACAACGTTCACAGCGAGTGTATTCTTGTGTACTAAATTTATGCTTTTTATTGCATTTAACTTTTTGAGATGTTTTAGCCATAAAAACCTCCTACTTTCTAGCGAAAGGCATGCCTAATTTAGTTAATAGAGCACGACCTTCCTCGTCAGTTTTAGCAGTGGTAACAATAACAATATCCATACCACGAATTTTTAATACTTTATCATAGTCGATTTCAGGAAAAATTAATTGTTCTTTAATACCTAAAGTATAATTTCCTCTTCCATCAAAAGCATTAGGATTGACACCACGGAAGTCTCTAACACGTGGAAGAGCGATTGAAACTAATTTATCATAGAATTCATACATTCTTTCACCACGTAAAGTAACTTTTGCACCGATTGACATTCCTTCACGAAGTTTGAATACAGCAATTGATTTCTTTGCTTTAGTAACAAGTGGTTTTTGACCAGTGATTTGAGTTAAATCGTCAACTGCAGCATCTAGTAGTTTAGAGTTGGAGATAGCATCACCAACACCCATATTGATTACAATTTTAACAATCTTTGGAACTTGCATTACAGAAGTATATTTAAATTCTTCTTTTAGTTCGGGTAATACATTATTCTTATAATTTTCTAATACACGATTCATTTAATGCTCCTTCCTATTTACTAAGTTCAGTACCAGAAAGTTTGCAGAATCTAATCTTAACTTTCTTACCGTCTTTCTCAATAAATTTATAACCAATTTTTGTAGCTTTCTTTTGTTTTGGATCAAGATAAGCAACCTTTGATACATGCATAGGTGCTTCTCTCTTTTCAATTCCACCATCAGGTTTTGCGTTAGTAGGACGTTGATGCTTTGTTACAAGATTAACACCTTTAACGATTACTCTTTGAGTGGCTGGAGAGGCAGCTACTACTTCACCAGTTTTGCCTTTTTCAGGACCAGATATAACGATTACAACGTCGCCTTTTTTGATTCTCATAATAGCTCCTTCCTATAGCACTTCTGGTGCAAGTGATACGATCTTCATATAATCGAAGTCTCTTAATTCTCTTGCAACAGGGCCAAAAATACGTGTGCCTCTTGGAGTCTTATCTTCTTTAATAATAACGCCTGCATTATCATCAAATTTAATATAAGATCCATCAGCTCTTCTTAATGGTTTTGTAGTTCTTACGATTACGCATTTAACTACATCACCTTTCTTAACAGTTCCACCAATGTTTGCATCTTTAACAGAACATACACAAACATCACCTACAGTAGCAGTTTTATGTCTTGCACCACCTAGGATTTTGATAATTAGAAGTTCTTTAGCGCCGGAATTATCAGCAACTTTTAAACGAGTTTCTTGTTGAACCATTGTTAGAACCTCCTATTAAAGAATTATAGCTTCTTGAACAACTCTAACTAAACGATAACGTTTAGTAGCTGATAGAGGACGAGTTTCCATAATTTCTACGATATCGCCTTCCTTACAAACATTTTGTTCATCATGAGCTCTAAATTTCTTTGAATATTTTACTCTTTTACCATATAAAGCATGTTTACGGTAAGTTTCTACTAAGACAGTTATTGTTTTGTCATTTTTACTAGAAACAACTTTACCAACATATACCTTACGACTATTTCTTTCCATAGTATTACTTACCTCCATTACTTAGCTTCGCTACGACGTTCAGTTTGAACTGTATAGCATCTAGCGATTTCTTTCTTTACTTTACGAAGATCAGCAGTCTTATCTAACTTACCAACTGAAGCTTGGAAGCGTAGGTTAAATAATTCTTGTTTTAATTCGTTAATTCTTTGTTGTAATTCTTCGTCTGATAAATGTCTAATTTTTTCAGCTGCAGTTTCTCTAACTACTTGCTTCTTAGCTTTTTTATCAGCAACTACTTTCTTTTCCTTAGCCATTAACGTTCACCGCTTTCTTCTTTCTTAACAAATTTTGTTTTAACTGGTAATTTATTAGCAGCAAGTCTAAGAGCTTCTCTTGCAACTACTTCTGATACACCAGCGATTTCGAACATAATTGTTCCTTCTTTAACAACTGCATAATATCCATCTGGACTACCTTTACCTGAACCCATACGTACTTCAAGTGGTTTCTTAGTCTTGATATTATGAGGGAATATTTTAATCCAAACTTTACCATCACGTTTCATATAACGTGTCATAGCAATACGGGCTGCTTCAATTTGATTAGCAGTGATCCAAGATCCTTGTAATGATTGAAGACCATATTCACCGAAAGTAACTTCTTTACCGCCTTTTGCTTTACCTTCATAACTAACACGATGAGGACGACGATATTTTGTTCTCTTAGGCATTAACATGATTATTTAGCCTCCTTATTTGCTTTATGATTATCCTTAGGTGCAGTTGGTAATACTTCACCTTTATTAATCCAAACTTTAACTCCTAACTTTCCATAAGTTGTTAATGCTTCATCCCAAGCATAATCAATATTAGCTCTTAATGTATGACGAGGAACGCTTCCTTCGCTATAGCCTTCGCCTCTAGCAATTTCAGCACCACCTAAACGTCCTTTAACTAATGTCTTAATACCTTTAGCACCAGCTTTTAGAGTTTTTTGGATTGCTTTCTTTTGAACCATTCTAAATGATGCACGGTTTTCTAGATCTTCTGCAATCTTTCTTGCAACTAGAACTGCATCTTTATCTGCTTCATTTTGTTTAACTTCGATAACTGTTAAGAATACTGTTTTCTTAGTCATCTTTTGTAATTGTTTAACAGCTTCATTCTTTTTAGAACCACCTGTACCAATTACTACACCAGGCTTTGCAGCATGGATAGAGACAATTACTCTCTTACCTGTTCTCTTGATTTCAATACGTGAAACGTATGCAGCTTTATAGAATGATGATAAGAATTTACGAATTCTTAAATCTTCATGTAATAGATCAGCAACTTGATTCTTAGGGGCATACCATTTAGCATCCCATTCACGAACGATACCAATTCTTAATCCTATTGGACTTACCTTTTGACCCATACGTTCCTCCTATCTTTCATCAGAAACCACAACAGTAATGTGGCAACTTCTCTTTAAAATTCGATATCCACTACCTTTAGCACGTGGATGCATTCTCTTTAACATTGTGCCTTCATTAACGAAGATTTGTTTTACAAATAAATCATCTAGGTTAACTTTAGCATCTTTATTTTCATTAGCGAAATTAGCATTTGCAACAGCTGAATTAAGTACTTTAAGAATTGCTTTACCACGAGGTGATTCAACATTATTTAAAATACCAATTGCTTCGCCAACTTTCTTTCCACGGATTAAATCAGCAACAAGTCTAGTTTTACGAGGAGACATAGGAGCTGATTTCTTAATTGCTTTAAATTCTGCCATATGTTAAAACCTCCTAACGACCTGTCTTCTTATCTTTTCCGTGACCACGGTAAGTTCTTGTAGGTACGAACTCACCAAATTTGTGACCAACCATATCTTCTGTAACGTAAACTGGTAAATGAGTTTTACCATTATATACAGCTACTGTATGACCAACAAATTGTGGGAATATTGTAGATCTACGAGACCAAGTTTGAATAACCTTCTTTTGATTTGCAGCATTTAATGCTTCAACCTTCTTTAGAAGATGTTGATCAATGAATGGTCCTTTTTTAAGTGAACGTGACATATTCTAGAGTTCCTCCTATCCATTACGACGACGAACAATTAACTTATCAGTCTTGTTCTTAGTCTTTCTTGTCTTCTTACCAAGTGCAACTTTACCCCAAGGTGTCATAGGTGACTTTCTACCTACTGGTTGTCTACCTTCACCACCACCATGTGGGTGATCATTAGGGTTCATTACTGAACCTCTTACTGTAGGGCGAATACCCATATGACGAGTACGTCCTGCTTTACCAATATTAACTAGTGAATAATCTAAATTACCAACAACACCAACTGTTGCACGACATTCATTAAGAATTCTACGTACTTCGCCTGATGTTAATCTTACTAGTACATATCTTTCTTCACGACCTAGGATTTGAGCACTAGCGCCTGCACTTCTTGCGATTTGTCCTCCATGTCCAGGATGAAGTTCGATATTGTGAATAACTGTACCAACTGGAATATTAACGATTGGCATTGTGTTACCAACTTTAATATCTACTTTTTCGCCTGATAGAATTGTTTGACCAACTTTTAGTTCATCAGGTGCAATAATATATCTCTTTTCACCATCTAAATAATTGATTAAAGCAATGTTAGCACTACGATATGGATCATATTCAATTGTAGCTACTTTACCAGGGATGTTGTCTTTATTACGTTTGAAGTCAATTAGACGATATTGTCTACCTTGAGCTCCACCTTTATGACGAACTGTGATTGAGCCTGAGTTATTACGACCAGCTTTATAATTTAATTTTACTAGAAGGCTTTTCTCGGGTTTACTTGTTGTGATTTCTTCATTAGTTAGAGTAGTCATATCACGACGACCATTAGTCGTTGGCTTATATACTTTGATACCCATATTTGTTTCCTCCTACTATACTTCGAATGCATCGATCTTTTGACCTTTAGCTAGAGTTACAATTGCTTTTTTGTAACCTGGCTTAAAGCCTTCATAACGATTCATTCTTTTAGCCTTTCTTTTAACATTGATTGTTTGAATCTTTTCAACTTTTACATTAAAGATTTTTTCAATTGCATCTTTAATTTCTACCTTATTAGCTTCTCTTGCTACTTCGAATGTATATACTAATTTTTCTGCAAGTTGTGAGCTCTTTTCAGTAATGATTGGTCTAATTACAACATCATAAATACTTTTCATTATTGTAATGCCTCCTCATATTTTTCTACTGCTGCTTTAGTTACAACTAAGGTATTTGCGTTCATTAATTGATATACAGAAGCATGAGATTGAGTTTGAACTAATACATTTGGTAGATTTCTTCCTGCTAATTCAACATTAGGATTAGTTTCATCTAAAACAATAATTACTTTCTTGTCTTCAATCTTGAAGTTCTTTAATACTTCGATTAATCCTTTTGTTTTGAATGTTTCAAGTTCTAGATTGTCAAGAACAAATAAGTTTTCTTCTCTTAATTTTGAACTTAAAGCACAGCGTGTAGCAAGTCTAACTACTTTCTTATTAACTTTTAGGTTATAAGATCTTGGTGTAGGAGCAAATACAACACCACCACCACGCCATTGAGGAGCACGGATAGAACCTTGACGAGCACGACCAGTACCTTTTTGTCTCCATGGTTTTCTACCACCACCGCTAACTTCATGTCTAGTCTTTGCTTTTTTTGTTCCTTGACGCATTGCTGCTCTTTCAGCTACAATTGTTTGGTAGATTGCTTGAGCATTATCTTCTTGAGCAAATACTTTTTCGCTTAATTCTAATTCTCCGCAAGCTGATCCATTTTGATTGTATAATACAACTTTAGGCATGTGTTACTCCTTTCTTATGCTAATGCTTCAGGATTGATTGTAGCATTCTTTGATTTAACTGCGTTCTTAACTACTACAAAGCTATTTTTAGCTCCTGGAACATTACCTTTAATTAAAATTACGTTGTTTGCAGCATCATATTTAACAAATGTTAAATTTTGAACTGTCTTAGTTTCGCCGCCCATACGACCAGCCATATGTTTACCTGGTTTAATACGTGCAGGATTGATTGAACCCATTGAACCAATACCTCTGTGGTATCCAGATCCATGTGCTTTAGGACCAATGTGAGCATTCCAACGTTTAACTACGCCCGCATAACCCTTTCCTTTTGAAGTACCTGTAACATCTACAAGTTCACCTTCAACAAAAATATTTCCCTTAACTTCACTGCCAACTTCAAACACTAGCATTTCTTCCCCAGCGATTTCTTTAATGAAGCGCTTAGGGGCTGTGTTTGCTTTTGCAGCATGTCCAGCTTCAGGCTTGATGACTTGTTTTTCTTTCTTGTCAGCATAGCCTAATTGTACTGCGTTGTATCCATCTGTTTCAACAGTTTTCTTTTGTAATACAACGTTTGGAGTAACTTCAATTACTGTAACAGGAATTAATGTGCCTGCTTCAGTAAAGATTTGAGTCATTCCGACTTTTTTACCTAAGATTCCTTTGGCCATGATTTTTTCCTTTCTTTATTTTCTTTCTTATTTTAGAACGATATCTACACCTGATGGTAATTCAAGGTGAGCTAAAGCGTCCATTGTTTTAGGATTAATATTTTCAATATCAATTAAACGTTTGTGAGTACGACGTTCAAATTGTTCACGACTATCTTTATATTTGTGTGGTGAACGTAAGATTGTAAATACTTCCTTTTCTGTAGGTAGCGGAATTGGACCTGATACTGATGCACCAGTTCTCTTTGCTGCTTCTACAATTCTTTTTGCAGATTCATCTAGTAATCTGTGATCATAAGCTAATAATCTAATTCTTAGCTTTCTTGTCTTTGCCATATTTTTTTCCTCCTATAGCTTGGTTTTATAAGCTATCTAGACTCCATGCGAATTCCCTGGTCATAACGTACGACTAGGCAACTCTGCCGTGCGTACCAGCAACCTCGCATATCTTAGCCCTTCTTTTAGCCTTATATATTATACACTTTTTGCAAAATATAGCAATTAATATGCTCATTAATAAAAATGTAAACCGTTTTCTTAATTTTGAGCTAAATAAAAAAGAGAATAACTCTTATCATTTTTCGAGTTATTCTCCTAAAATGTTGTTAATTATTTATAATTTATTCCATTAATTTGACTTTATTCTTCAAATATTTTGATTCATTTTCAATTTTTTGTTCATTACCTACTACACATATTACAGCATTTTTGATTGCATCTACATATATAGGTAGAACTTTTTTAATATCTTCAAGACTACAATTAATGATTTGATCTCTTATTTTTTGAATATCTTTTGCGGTAATACCTTTTTGATAATATATATAATCAGAATTTCCTTGAGCTCTAGGACTTCTAGGTGCATCAAGTGGACCGATTGCAGCGATGATAGAATTAGTTAATTCTTCTTCAGTTAGATTTAATTCAGATAAATATGTCGGAATATCTAAAAAAGTTTCAATCGAATTTTCGAGATTTGGGTCACGATATGTCGTTCCTTCAAAGATCCCTGGTCTTATGAATGAACAAGATACTCCATATGCACCACCTTGTACACGAGTTTTGATATATAAATAATCATTATTTATACTTACTTCTGCAACTCTTATTATTCCTTCATTACCTATTAATTTATCAGTACTTCCCGCCACCGCAACATATTGGATTTGTGATGGTGTCATTAAGCCTTCATTCTTAATATCTTTCTTAAAGAGTTTTCTTTCTTTTAAAGGATATATATCTTTATTTAATTTATTTAAAAATTTAGGTAGAACTTCTTTATATGTATTTTCTAATGAAGTATAAGATATAATTAAATTGTCTTTTCTAAATAGTAATTGACATAATTTATTTAATTTTGAAGATAGTTCATCAATATTTAAATTCTTATTTAGCTTTGCGATAAAGCGATATGCGTCTATTTCATTAATGATTTGATTATAATATGCTACTTCATTGATATATGATTCAGCTCTTTTAATTGCAGTTGCATCACCACGATTAATAAATCTAGATTCTTTTAACGATTGTAGTTCTTTTAAGATTTCGCTTATACGTTTTTTATCAGTAAATTTAGACTCATACATTATTTCATGTGTTAAATCTAATGCTTTTTCTAAATTATTATCAAGACATGAGATACTTAATTCAAATCTTATATTAAGTTTTCCATCTTTTTCATATGTAGTATTTACTGTAGAAATACCACCAGTTAATATTTTCTTTTCTAAATCTAATTCTAAATATGTATGTTTTTTTGTATCAACATATCCTAATAGTTCTGTAAGTAAACCTATATATGGAATATCTTCATCATCTACACTAGCTGCATCAAATGATAAATTAATGTAATCAATGCCATTAGTATTATACATATGTCTAACTAAAAGTGTATTATCTATATATTCTTCTTCGTTAGATAGTTTTATTTCATCTTTACTAATATCATTTTTACTTAATTTTGGCATCGTTGCCAATTCTTCTTTAGTTGACGGAGTCTCTTGATATATCTTTAAATGCTTTGTATCTTCAATTAATTTATTAATCTCTTCATCGCTCATTCCATCTTTTAGTTTCTTTAATTTATCTTTTAATTCTTGATTCTTTCTTTCTAAATAAGTAGTTGATGGGTTTAAGGTAACTAAGGCTTTAAAGTTATTATTAATGATATATGTTTCAATGATTTTTTCAAAATAATCAGTATCAATTTTCTCTCTTAAAGCTTTAAATAGATGAGTGTATTCTAAATATTTGCCAGGGAATGTGTCTTCATAAATCCATGGAGATAGATCAAACATATATATAAGGCCCATTGGAGCACGTCCAAAGTCTTTTTCTCTTGCTTTAAACTCAAAATAATTTAAAGTAGCAAGTAATTGTTTTTTATCAATTCCATTTTTAATTACTTCTTTACATGTATTAATGATTGTGTCATAGAATTCTTGTGCTCTATTTGCTGGCGCATCTTTACTTATTATAACTAAAGCAGGCTGAAGTAAGCTAGATGTGAATTGAGAAGATATATCTACACCTAATCCTTTATCTAATAAAGCTTGTTTTATTGGGGCTCCTTCTGATGAAATTAATATATCTTCTAAGATGTTCATTGCAAGAATTAATTCTTGATTTTTATAATTATCAATTGATATTCCTAATGAATAATAAGTCTTGTTAGATATATCATCGTTTTTACCTATAGGATATTCAAACTCAGATATCTTAATTTTATTAAATGGTTTTTGATATTCAATTTGAGTATTAACTTCTATTTTATCAAAATAAGATAAATATTCTTTATCCATCCATTCAAGTCTTTCATCCATATCCATTTTTCCATAAAGGAAAATATAGCTATTAGCTGGACTATAGAAAGTTTTATGGAAATTTAAAAAGTTCTCATAAGTTAAATCAGGAATAAATTCTGGATCACCGCCAGATTCACATCCATAGGTGTTATCTGGATATAATTCATGACGCAATCTTCTAAATAATACTTCAATTGGATTAGAAAATGCTCCCTTCATTTCATTATATACAACACCATTAATCTCTATATCACTATCTTTATCTTTTAATTCATAACGCCAGCCCTCTTGTCTAAAGATTTCTTCACGCTTATATACATTAGGATAGAATACAGCATCCATATATACTTCCATTAAATTCTTGAAATCTTTTAAATTACAGCTTGCAACTGGATATATAGTCATATCAGGAGCAGTCATTGCGTTGATAAATGTAGTTAATGAACTCTTAATTAATTCTGTAAAAGGATCTTTTACTGGAAATTTCTTTGATCCACATAAAGTTGAATGCTCTAATATATGTGGCACCCCAGTATCATCTGTAGGTGTAGTTCTAAATGCAATACCAAAAACTTTATTAATGTCTTCGTTTTCAATAGTTAAAACTCTTGCTCCAGACTTAATATGTCTATATTCTGATACGGTAGATTTTATATCTTCAATATATTTCTTTTCTATAAATGTGTAATTCTTGTTCATATGCTTTCCTCATTTTCGCAAAATAATTTGCACAAACTCTTCATTTGCACAAATTATTTTTCACAAATTCTTATTTTTTTTTAAAATAAAATATAAAAGTGAAATACAACTTAGAAGTTCTACTAATACTATGCTCTTTTTTCCACACTTTTTCTTAGTAGGAGTTTCTTGTTTATTTAAAGTTTCATCATAAGATACCATTATTTCATCAGATATCATACTCTTTCCACTTGAATATTTAACATTTAATCTTACTGCAAAATCTCCAGTTGCTAGATCGATATCACTAATTTCATATGTTCTTGCATCTCTTTCTGCATACATAGATATATATTTTTCTTGACTTACTGGACGATATTCAATAAATATTGCTTCAATTTGTTTATCAGAATCATCAATATCAAAATTTAATTTAAGATTTTTATTATCTATATTTGTTGCAGTTAATGACTTAATTAATGGTTTATTAATATTAATAGTTGTGAATTCTAAATAATCTTCACAATTCATATCTTTATTTAATAATTCATCGTGAACTACATATTCTACTTTAATTAAATAATTAGTGTTACGATTTAAATTATTAAATGTATATTTATCTCCAAATTGCTTTAAATCAATACTTTGAAGGACTTCTGTTTGTCCTGCTAATAATATAGAAGCTTTAGTAGATATATATTTACTATAATAAGTTGATACATATTCAATAGTAGCTGATGTTGCATTTATATCTATTAATTCAATACCATGTCTTGGTGGTACATATTTTGCAGTGCTACCTTTTAAGTTAATATATCTTTCAACAGAGTTAATTGTATAATACAATTTAACATCATATTCAGTATCTTCATTTAAATCATTAATAACAATATTACCATTTTCGCCTGGATAGAATTTTTTATTATTACATTCAGCATATATATTACTAATTACATCTTTATTATAATCATTAATTTTTGATAACGTAATTGATGTTCTAGTTGAATCTTTTCCATAACAAGCATATCCAGGATCTCTAACAACAAAGAAGCATCCAGAAATGACATTTCTTTGTCTAACTCCTGAATCATTTGATTCATTTACAATATCAAATGAACCGGTTGGAGTTCTAACAATAGCTGTTACTGAACCACCACCATCTTGTTGATATGCCTCTACTACGCCATAATTCTTTAAAATAGCATTTGATTCATCATGATCAGTACCAGTAAAGTTACCATTATTAACTAATCCTCTCGCAACCGTCATTAGCACATATGTACCATCTGCTTTGCGGCCAAAAATTGATCGATTATAACGATTAGTATTATATGGAGCAGTACTTTCAACATCAGCGTTACCCTTTCTTTGTAAAGAATGATATCCAAATGCTGATTCAATATTATTTAATTTATCATCTATATAATGTAATTGAACTCTTACTCTTGTTCCTTTGGTAAGAATTGATTCCAATCCATCTCCTTCAATACCAAAAGTAAATCTATTGAATGTATATGAATCAAATATTTCGCTTACAGTACCCCTTCCAAACACAATATCTTCTTTTGAACCAACTGAATAAGTTCTAGAATTACTCATATATGCAAGTTCAGGATCTTCAATTATATATAATTTTGATGAAGAATTTACTTCAATTGGATTGCAAATGCCATTTGATTCTTCATTATTATATGGAAACCAAACGGATATTTTTCCACTAGTTGGTGAAGAATTAATATTGTCTACATCATATATACTAAGAATGTTTCCATCATTATCTAATATTTCAAGTTTCAAACCGCTAAAAATTTCTGCTGCATTATTTGTTGATGTCGGATAAATAAATGGTTCATTATATTTATTATTTGATATACCTATAAAGTTACTATAATTTCCAGTTGGACTAGCTGCAAATCTTCTTTCGCCATCCATAAACAAAGGATAATATGGTTGAGGAGAATAAAAGAATGCACCTGATGTATATAAATCTGAACCAAAATATTGGAAATATTGATCTCCATTTACACCAGCAGTAACAATCCAACCTGGGTGAGTCTTTTCATAATCCTCTGCTATATATGTCAAACCAGCTCTACCATATTTATCATTACCACTTTGAATAGCCCATGCAACTAATTTTGAATTAATTCCATCAGTTTTCATTTCTAAAAGATTAATCATTTGATTGCCATCAGAAGAATATCTTGTAGAAGTAGTTGTACCATATGCTTTTAAATGTTTAGTTCCATATATATCCTGAACTTCTTCGGTTTTAGGAGTCCATGACGCTTTACCATTATCAGATGTATTTGCATTAAATTTGTTTAAATTAATAAACATTAAACTAATTAATAATGTAATTATAAAAGAAAAAATGTATTTATATAGTTTCATAATAATCACCTCATGAAAAATATATCATATTTTGACATTATATTCTATAAATTAACAAATAAAAAACTTAGTGTATTTTAAATTTACACTAAGTTTTATTTTATTATTTTATATTACTTTTTTCTTCTAATAACAAACGCTAGTAATGTAGATGCAGTTAATAAACCAACAATTAATTCTGCATTTTTCTTTCCACATTTTTTAGTTTTTTCAGGAGCTGGGGCTGGAGTATCAGGTGTTTCAGGAGCTTTTTGCATTTCATAATGTAGAACTGAACTTTCTAATTTAGTTCCTTTAAATACAAGAACTAATTTTATATCATAAGAATTCTTTGTAAAATCTAGACCAGTTACATCAACACTACCAGTTCTTGCGGTTAAAACTTGATATTCAGCACCATTTAAAGATATATATGCTTTTTCAACTACTCTATCTGGGTCAGAATATTTATATGAAATAGTTACACTATTATCTGTTTTAGAACTTTCACTAAAATTACTAATAGTTGGTAATTCATAATCAGTTGTATGTAATATTAATTCTTCTGTACTACCACTAAATGTCTTTTTGCTTACAGGATCATATATATCATATGTAAAATAGTATGGATATTCTTGATCATATAATAAGTCAGTTGCAGTATATTCAGCAGCACTACCCATATTAAATGTTTGATCACCTAAATGAATTACAATATTAGATATATTTTCAGCATAATCTGTATTACATTTTACAAATGTAGCTGATGTCTTACTAACAGATTTTAATTCTACTGTTTCAGTTGGGAATACATAAGCACCAGTTTTAAAAGTCTTATTAAATGATGATTTTTTAGTTTGGCCATTAATAGTAATATCATATTTAATATTTAATTCATATTCAGTCTTTTCATCTAAACCATCTAATACTAATTCACTATCATTAAAATCATATTCTTTTCCTAATAGGCCTACTTTAATATTAGATATTGTAGCATTACCTGCAACACTTGCTTTAGTTAATTTAACAGAATGATATGTAATATTGCTATCTAAGCATTGAACACCTGGATCTCTAATTACAAAGAATAGATAACTAAAGTTTTCTCTTGGTAATTCTGGCTTTCCTGAATCTTTAGGGAAATTAGTTACCTTAAATGATCCATCTGAATTTCTAACCATGGCAGTTACAGATCCACCACCATCCATTTGATACATATCTTGAACACCATAATATTCTGCTAAAGCATTACATTCTGTCCAAGTCATACCAAATGAACCAAGTGATGTTACATAGTCAGCAGTTAATAATACATATGTACCATCTGCTTTTCTACCGAATAATGCTCTTGAATAATGGTTAGTATCATATGACGCCGTTGTTGAATTATCAATACCATTTACACGATGACATGAATGATATCCTATTGCTTCTTCAACTTTATTCATTGCTTCATTTGCAAAATATTGTTCAACTTTAATTCTTTTTCCATTAGACAAAGCACTAATAACTTCTGGATTAGATGTTTCAACAGCAAATTGTCCTTTAGTTAATGTATAAGATGTAAGTGTATCATTTGATATATATCCTTTTGCAAAAATTGTATTAGTATTATAATGTCCAGGATAATATTCATCATCACCATTTTGATACATACTCATAAATGCAGTTTCTGCATTTTCAACAATAAATAGTTTATTAGTTGTTGATACAGGTTGATCTTCAGCAACCTGAGAAAGTCTCTTACTGAAGTGGAAACACCAAACACTTGTGCCGTTTGCACTAGCATTTTTATTTAATGCTTCAACTGGGAATGTTTTTAATACCGTATTATTTTCATCTATAACACTTAATACATATCCTCCAGCTCCTTCTGAAGATACAAAACTATTAACAGAGCCATCATTTGTAAAACCAATTACACTAGTTGCATTACCAGTTGCACTAACAGTAAATAATTTATCACCATTAGAAACCATTGGATAATATGGTGAAGGTTCCATTATTGCTGATCCATCTAATCCTAAATCTGTACCAAATTTAAAGAAATATTGGTCAGCATTAATTCCACTTACAACAATCCAGCCAGGATTTTTTGCTTCATAATCTTTTGCGGCTTGAATGATATTCTTTCTTACATATGATGAACTATCCTTTTGAACAGCCCAATTGACTAATTTTGATGAAAAGCCATCAGTCTTCATTGCAAAAGCATTAATGAATTGTCCATAATTTGCGCCTTTTGTTGTAGTTGTAGCTTTAACAATTTGATGATCAACTCCATAAACCACTTCTTTTTCAACATTATTAATTGTTAAAGTACTTGTGCCAGTACTATCACTGACAGAGTCTGCTTTAAAATTAACAAGATTAAAAGAAGCTACCATAATAGCAAATGCTATTATTGCAAACAAAACTTTTTTCATTTAATCCTCCTCTATTTATTATATTTTCCTAATTTTTTCTCTTTATAATCATCTTTTGCTTTATCAATCATTATGAATTTATCACGGTAATTCTTATCTCTTGTTCTAATTTCTTTTCTTTCTTGATGAGCAAGTTTCTTATCAATTTTAATATACTCTGGATCAATATATTTATATTCATCCCATAAATAATATCTATTTCTGGTTTCATAATATAAATCCATTATATCTCTTTCATAAGCTTTTAAGGTAATAAATAATAGTTTTCTTGATATTGTACGATAGTTTTGATTTCTAAAAGCACAGTTTTGTGCTAATACTACATCATATCCTAGGTTTCTAATTCTTAAACAGTATTCATAATCAAAAGTAGTTTGATAGTATTCAGTTTTAATGAAGGGACTTTCTTTATATATATGTAAATTTAATAACGCACCTAATAATCGACATCCTTTAATAGTTCTATATGCTTCAGATTTTCTTTCATGAATCTCACATGCTAAAAGGGGCATAGGAGTTAAAATGGCTAATTTTGATAAGTCAGAAGTAGCTAAATATTTCTTTAATTCAGAAAATACACTCTCCTCATAGAAATATCCAGGACGTATATAAGTAACAAAATCAGCATTTTCTTGTATAGATTTATTAACTAATTCTTGATAAATCTCTGCTTCCCCATATCCATATGCATCTACATATTCAATTTTTTGTGATGCATTTATGCTAGAAATAAACTTTTTAATATCTGATTTTGTCTGATTATATATATATAATTTATCTAAATGTGGTAAATATGTAGCAAGATTATCTAAATATTGTTTAATGTCTTCATCAGAATAAATAGGTCTATCAACAAAATATCCAGCATATATTCTCAATTCTAAAGCCATATTTTAACCTACTTGATTTTCTAATTCTACTAATTTATTATAATTTGTAACAAGACTCTTACCTTGATTTGAAATAGTATTATATAAATTTCTTGCGTATGAAACAGTTGTTTTATTAACTACTGCTCTAGCTGTAGTTAAATTATATATATACATTTCTGTCATTTCAATCTTTTGTTGATCAACAAATTGCTCATTAACTATCCATTTAGCATATAGAACTTTATTATTTCCTATCTCTGTAACTGCACTTCCATTACATTCTGGATTATCATACCATCCACCAAATGTATATCCTCTAAGATGAATATTGGAATTAATATCAGTAAAATTATTAACAACACATGCACAATTTTGAAACATATCAATCATTCTACGAGATTGAACATAAGAAGTTTCATCAGTAAAGTAGAAGAATTTACCAATATCTACTGTTGGAGCCCATGCTTCAGCAAATAAATCAGCTCCATAATTATTTAAACTTGCATATCCTTCATCTAATCTCCAATAAGCAAAGAACAAATAAATAAATGGTAAAAAGTCTGTATATAAATTATTAATATTGCAGAAACCTAAGAAATAATCTTCTGTTTGGTTATCATATATACCATTGATATCTTTTTGAAGTAGATATTCTCCCGCAATATCACCTATTGCTCTCATTTCTCCTCTTCCATAATTATAATCGCCTGCTAGACTAATAAATGATTCAAGACTATTAATCTTATTATCAATTAAATCGTTCTTTAGTGGGTGATTCATTGAAATGAAAAAGTAAAAATCTGTAAAGAATGCTTTAAATAATTGTTCTCTAGATGTATAAATACCTTGATTTAATCCATTAGAGAATATATATTTAACTTCATCTTTATCATTATTGATGAAATTTAATAGATATTCTAGTTTTCCATGATATGCTACAGATTTAGTATTTTCATCTAAATTATTATATTCTCTTTCTAATTCTAGAATTCTATCCTTATTAACAAACTCAGTTCCAACTTGAATACTCATTACTTCTTTATTAAATGGAGCTGCCGTAAGTATTGCTTCTCTATATAAAGCATCAATACGTCCTTTAAGTACTTCATAATTAGAATAATTAGTAATATAACCTTTTAATTCATTAGACAATTTATTATATTTTTTATCAATATCGTTAGTTTTATATATATCACTAGCAATAATTGAATCTTGATTTAATAATTCATTGATTAAATCACTAACTTCTTTAGCTGGTTTTAATGTGTTTGTTTTCTTTTTTGCAGCATCTAATTTATCAAAATTTGTTATTTTTAGTCTCTTTGATGGTTTTAACGATAAATATTCATCATATACTTCATTAATTAAATCAAAGTCATCAAAGCTAATTTCATCAGGTAATGAATCAATTCTTTGAATTACATATTCAACATTATATTCATATTCTGCAAATAATTCTACAGTAGAATTTTCATTAATTTTAATTGTAGATGGATTAATTGTTGTACCATCACTATCACACCATCTCAAAAATGAACAGTTTAATTTAACAGGATCAGGTAAATTTATTGATTCAAAATTTAATTGCTTTAATAATTCTTTATCAATTGATCCTTTATTTAAATTAAGTTTTATTTCTTTTTGAGTAATAAAAGTTTGTATTACTGGACTAATAGTTATATTTTTATCAGTCTTTATAGGACTAACTAATTCTTTTCCTGATTCATCAATCCACTTTACAAATATATATTTATTATTTCTTTGAATTACACTTGTATAATCTTCTTTTTCATCAACAATTATATCATTGATATATATAGTATTCTCTGTAACAGTTGGAAGTTCAAATGATTTATTCTTTTCAACTATTAATTCACTATTATATTGAAATCCATATTCATTTTCAGCAAATGTAATTGTGTAAGTTTGCTTTTTACATGCACTAAACACAAGTAAAAATAATAATAAAACACCTATAATTATTTTTTTCATTTAGATAAGTCCTCTTTTCACAATTATATTTTATCATATTTTTTTATTAATTGTTTTTTGATTAATAATATTTTATTGATTAAATAAAAAAAGTGTTTTAGAAATATCTAAAACACTATATTTATTTATTATTCAGCTTTACCATAAGAGCCGAATGCTTTTAATAATTCAGTTACTTTTTCTTCAATTGCTTGACAGCCAGGTTTTAATAATTTTCTTGGATCAAAACCTTTTGCAGCTTTGTCTAAATCTTTACCAGCTTCGAAATATGTTCTTGTTCCAGCAGCAAATGCAAGTTGTAAATCAGTATTAATATTTACTTTACTTACGCCTCTTTCAATTGCACCTCTTACCATATCAAATGGAATACCAGTTCCACCATGTAAAACAAGTGGTTTACCAGATGTTGCTTTTTGGATTTCTTCTAATAAATCAAGATTTAATCCTTTCCAATCAGCAGGATATATACCATGAATATTTCCAATACCTGCAGCTAAGAAATCAACACCTAATTCAGAAATAATTTTACATTCTTTAGGATCAGCTTGTTCACCAGCACTTGTTACACCATCTTCTGAGCCACCAATTCCACCTACTTCACATTCTACTGAAATACCTTTTGAATGTGCAAGTGCAATGATTTCTTTTGATTTTTCTAAATTTTCTTCAAATGGATAATGTGAACCATCAAACATTACAGATGTATAACCAGCTTCAATAGCTTTTTTTGCACCTTCATATGTACCATGATCTAAGTGTAATGCTACTGGAACAGTAATTCCTAGAAATTCTACAATGTTTTCTACCATATTTGCAACGGTTTTGAAGCCACACATATATTTGTTAGCTCCTTCACTTACTTCAAGAATAACTGGTGCTTTTGCTTTTTCGCATGCAGTTAAGATTGATTTAGTCCATTCTAAATTATTAATGTTAAATGCACAGATAGCATAATGTCCTTCATGTGCTTTATTAATCATTTCTGTTGCGCTTACTAATGCCATATTTTTATTTCTCCTTTTTTTACCCTCGTATTATATCATAATTTAATATTGATAGACTTTAATTTGCTTTTGAAAACATTTAACTAATTTTTATATTTTCTAGAAATTTTGTTAAGATATATATATAATTTTCTTTTAATTTTCTTGGGTCGAATCTTACTCTAAATTTCTTATCAACAAAATCATAATCAAAACTCTTAGATATTTCTTTCATTTCTTTAGTTGGATTTGAATATTGAATTCTTGGAGTAGTATATTCATCAAAAATAAATTCTACTTTAGTTTCGCTATCGCTAAATAGTTCTACTCCTTTAGATTTAAGTAAAAATTCTAAATACTTTTCTTCAATATATAATCTTAAATTTTCATCAATTGTACCATATCTATCAGTAAATTCAGTTATTAACTCATTAATCTTTTCTCTTGAAGTTATACGATTTATCTTTTTATGCATTTCAATTCTTAATGCATCATCACTAACATAATTAACATCAATATGTTTATTAACTAAAACATTAAAATACCTGCTATTATCTTCTTCTTTAACAACACCTTTTAATTCATCAATTGATTCATTTAATAATTTTGTATATAAATCAATACCAATGGAATCAATAAATCCTGATTGCTCATCACCTAAAATGTTTCCTGCTCCTCTTATCGCAAGATCTCTTGTTGCAATCTTATATCCACTACCTAAAGATGTAAATTCTTTAATTGCTTCAAGACGTTTTACAGCTGTAGTAGTAATAGTTTTATTGGGATTATACATTAAATATGCATAAGATAATCTATCGCTTCTTCCAATTCTTCCTCGAATTTGATATAACTGACTTAGTCCTAGCATATCTGCTCTTTCAATAATTAGAGTATTTGCGTTAGGTATATCAATTCCCGTCTCAATAATAGTAGTACATACTAGAACGTTATATATATTATCTAAGAAATTTACTAATTCATTTTCAATGACTGTTTTATCCATTTGGCCATGAATAACACCAATTGTAGCGTCAGGACACAATTTTTTTATCTTATCTACTGTTCTATCTATTTGATCTATTCGATTCAATAAATAGAATACTTGTCCATGACGTCCTATTTCTCTATTGATTGCGTCTCTAATAACTGAATCATTTTCTTCAATTACATATGTTTGTATAGGTAATCTGTTTTGTGGAGGTGTATCAATAATGGATAAATCCTTTAATCCTGATAGAGCCATTTGTAGAGTACGAGGAATAGGCGTTGCAGTAAGTGTTAACACATCAACATTTGCTTTAATTTCTTTAATTTTTTCTTTATGAGTTACACCAAATCTTTGTTCCTCATCAATAATTAATAAACCTAAGTTTTTAAATTCAATATCTTTAGACAAGATACGATGTGTGCCAATAATTATATCAACATATCCACTTTTTAGACCTTTTATTATTTCTGTTTGTTTCTTTCGTGGTACAAATCGATTAATTAATTCAACTCGAACACCATATTTTTCAAAACGTTCTTTAAAAGTGAAGAAATGTTGACGAGTAAGAATAGTTGTAGGAGCTAAATATGCAACTTGTTTATTACTTAAAACAGCTTTAAAAGCAGCACGCATAGCCACTTCAGTTTTACCAAAACCTACATCACCACAGATAAGTCTATCTACAGGCTTTTCAGATTCCATATCTTTTTTAACTTCTTCTATTGCTCTTAATTGATCTGCAGTTTCTTGATAATTAAAGTCATTTTCAAATTGTATTTGTTCTTCAGTATCTTTAGAATATATATATCCTTTTCTTAATTCTCTTTCTGCTTGAACTTTTATTAACTTTTTAGCAAGATCAATAACCTTTTCCTTTATAGCTGCTCGCTTTTTCTTCCATTCTTTTCCATTTAGAGAATTAAGCTTTGGTACATGATCACTATTATTTATATATTTCTCAATTAAATAGATGTTTTCAATTGGTACATATAGTTTTCCATCTTCCGCAAATTGAATATATAGATAATCATTCATCTTTCCGCGTACTTCTTTTGTTACTATTCCATTATAAATACCAATTCCATAGTCTTGATGAACTACATAATCACCTTTATTTATTTCATCTTTATTATATATTTGTTGACTATTAGCATAAAATTTTTGATATTTTGATCTATTTTGCGCATGTCCCGGAGCATATTCATATGGGGTAATAACTGATAGATTCATCTCTAAATCAGTGAAACCATATATATCACTAGAAATAATTAATTGAATTCTTTTAGAATTATCGTTTTCTAAACATATATCTAATTCATTGGATTTAAAAATTGTAATTAAATAATCTAATCCTTTTTGATCAAATGCTGTAATAATATATTTTCTATCCACATTAATCTTTATTTCATCGATAACTAATTTCATATTATTGTTATATTCAAAACTATTTACAGTCTTAAAATCAATTAAATCTAACAATTTAACTTTTGAAATGTTAGTTAATGTCTTAGATAGATAGATATTTATATCAGCTAAGTTCATTGTTGAAGTAACATCATTATAGAAATTCTTATCAAATTTAAAATTAATGCTCTTATAATAATTAATCATTTCTTCATAATTATAATTATAATGCTTAATAATTTGATCAATATTCTCATAAACAACAATAGCTTTATCAAATAATTCTAAAAAACATATATATTTTTCATCAATAATTGGCAAATAACAATATAATTGATCTATTGAAGAATAATCATTAATCTTGTTTATATCTTTTTCAACTTTACTTGATTCTCCATATTTCTTTTGAATCTTATCAATTATTTTATCTTTATCTTTTTGATCATAATAAATATCATATAACGGGAAAATAATTAATTCAGTTAATTTATCAACACTCATTTGTGTTGATATATCTATTTTTTTAATAGTTTCTATTTCATTATCAAAAAAATTAATTCTAAATGCGCTGTCTCCATTAATAGGATATATATCAATAAGACTTCCTCTTACGCTAAATGAACCCATTTCTTCGGTTACTGCGGCTTTTTGATATCCTCTCTCATATAATTTATTGACTACTTCATCAATTTCTATTATATCCCCTATTTTAAGCTTAATAATCGAATTATTAATTCTCTCTTTTGACATCATTTTTCTCGTTATTCCAAGTGAACAAGTAACAATTACTTGAGGAATATTGTTGATAACTTTATTTAATGTCATCATTCTTGCAAGTCTAAATGGATAACTTGATGCTACAAGCTCACTTGATACGAACTCTTCAACGGGAAAAAAGCTGACAAAGTCAGCTCCTAAAATGTTACATAACATATCATACGCATGATTTGCGTTAGATACATTATCACATGTATATATAATTGTTTCTTTATTTTTTTGAAAGTAATCAGCAATAACTAATCTAGATAAAGAAGTTGAAATATTATTAATACATATATTACCTGCATTAATATTAGTTAATTTCTTTACTAAACTAGAATATTTACTATTACTATTTAAGAAATCTAATGCATTCATAGTATTAATTATATTTATTCATAACAAATTCAATATCTTTAACAATCATGTCTTCAATTATTAATGGCATTTCATCTTTTATTTGATTAATTGTTTCCATTTCTTTTTTTGAAAACTTCGATAACACATAATCAACTACTTCTTCTTGAGATTCTGCATCATTATGACCTATTCCAATTTTAATTCTTTTAAAATTTTCAGTTCCTAATTCATTAATAATTGATTTAATTCCATTATGTCCGCCAGAAGAACCTGATTTTCTAATTCTTTTTTTTCCAAAAACTAAATCCATATCATCATGGATTACTATTAAATCGTTTGGATCAAATTTATAATAATTCATAAATGATCTTATTGGGGTTCCTGATAAATTCATATACATTTGTGGTTTTAATATATAATGTTTTTCACCATTGAATTTAAATTCAGCTATTTCTATTTGGAATTTGTTATTTAATTCAAATTTTGTTTTAAAATGTTCTGCAAGGCAATCTGCCATGATAAACCCAACATTGTGGTGAGTATTTTCATATTTCTTTCCCGGATTGCCTAATCCCGCAATTATCATATATCCTCCTATGATAAATTGATTATATCTCCATTTTCATCTAAATCTATCTTTTCTGCAAGTGGTACTCTTGGTAAACCTGGCATTGTCATAATAGTTCCAGTTAAGCAAACTAAGAATTTTGCACCTGCTGAAATTCTAATTTCTTTAATTGTTACAGTAAATCCTTTTGGAGCACCAACAATTTTTTGATTATCTGTTAATGATAAAGGAGTTTTTGCGACACAAATAAAGTATTTTTCATATTCTGTGCCACGAATCTTATTTAAAGTTTCTTTAGCTTCGTCAGTAAAGACAATATCTTTTGCGCCATAAACATTTTGAGCAATTTTTAATATTTTATCTTCAACAGGTTCATCTAAATTATACATATATTTAGGTGTGCGAGGTTGATCAATAATCTTAATTAATCTATTTGCTAAATCAATACCACCTTTACCACCATTAGCGAATACACTGGATAATGCATATTCAACACCATGTTCTTTTGCCCAGTCATCAAATGCTTTTAATTCAGCTTTAGTATCGCTAGCGTATTGATTTAATGCAACAACATATGGAATACCAAATTTATCTAATGTATCCATGTGTTTTTCTAGATTAACAAGTCCAGCCTTTAAAGCATCAACATTTTCTTCTGTAACAATTGCTTTATCAACACCACCATGATATTTTAAGGCTTTAAGAGTTGCAACAAGAACTACTGCACTTGGTTTAAGACCTGCAATACGGCATTTAATATCTAAGAATTTTTCTGCACCTAAATCAGCGCCAAAACCAGCTTCTGTTACAACATAGTCTCCTAGTTTTAATGCAAGTTTAGTTGCAAGGATTGAATTACATCCATGTGCTATATTAGCAAAAGGCCCCCCATGAATAATAATTGGATTATTTTCTAATGTTTGAACAAGATTTGGTTTAATTGCATCCTTAAGTAGAACTAATACACTACCAGAAATCTTTAAATCTTTAACTTTAACTACTTTATTATCATATGTATATGCAACAATTAACTCTTCAATACGATGTCTTAAATCTTCAACACTTGTCGCAAGACATA